>JASLHL010000273.1 GCA_030152225.1 Flavobacterium sp.
CACGCCGGAAAAGGTCTAAATACTAAATACTTAATACTAAATACTCCGCAACGGTGGCAGGATGGCTTCAGCCCCTCACACCCCAGACACTCCCCTGAAGCTCCTTCGGATCGAACCACGGTTCGAATCTGCCACACCCGGACACAAAAAAAGCCCGACCTAAGTCGAGCTTTTTTTAGTCGGGGTGGCAGGATTCGAACCTACGACCTCCACATCCCAAATGTGGCGCGATACCGGGCTACGCTACACCCCGAAAAGGTATCACCTTTGTTTGATTGTGATGCAAATATACGGCGTTTTTATTACTTGTCAAGACTTTTCTTCAAAAAAATCGCAAGATGCTGATTTCATGTGAAATATTTTTTTTAACAGTAAAACGGCAGTGTTGAAAACTACTAAATAAAAAATATGAATAATCTTTTTTTTTGATTACCTTTGCACTCACTTCTTAAAGGAACAAGAAGTATAAAAAATATTTTAGATTTAAAAATAAAAGCTGTAATATTGCATTCCGATTTTTACAGGATATAAATCGTTTATAATTACTCAAAATCATGGATTTAGTAAAATTTGTAGAAGAACAAGCGGTAGTAAAGAATGAAATTCCCGCTTTCAAAGCAGGAGATACCATCAGCGTGCATTATAAAATTCGCGAAGGAAACAAAGAGCGTGTGCAAGTGTACCAAGGTGTAGTTATCCAATTAAATAGCGAAGGTACTAACGCTACTTTTACCGTACGTAAAATCTCAAACGGTATAGGTGTAGAGCGTATCTTCCCTATCAACTCTCCAAACATTGAAAAAATTGACGTAAACAGCTACGGTAAAGTTCGTCGCGCTAAATTATTCTATTTACGCGGTCTTACTGGTAAAGCTGCTCGTATCAAATCAAAACGTATTAACAACATTGCTAAAGCAAAATAAGTTTTGGTTTTTACAAAGCGTAAAAAACATAAAAAAGGCTGTAAGTATTACTTACAGCCTTTTTTATTATCTGACAATCTCGGGTTTCGTACCCATAATTTGATCAATCTTCTCCTTCACTTCCGTAGTAATCAAAGGCAACACTTCTAAAGCTTTCAAGTTTTCTAACAATTGACTTTCTTTTGTAGCACCTAAAATAGCGGTGGTAACATTTGGATTCGAAATACACCAAGCGATGCTCAAGTTCGGCAAACTAACTCCTAATTCGTCCGCAAACACCCCTAATTGACGAACACGCTCAATCTTATCATCAAGCATAGAACGATCTCTCAACCATTCATAACCTTCCAAGGACATACGCGAACCTTCAGGAATACCATTATTGTATTTGCCTGTCAAAATACCAGATGCCAATGGCGACCAAATTGTCGTTCCCATTCCAATATTATCAAATATGGACAAAAACTCAGACTCAACTTTACGTCTATTGAACAAATTATACTCTGGTTGCTCTACTGCTGGACCTTCCAATCCAAGTTGACGAGCTACCATATGTGCTTCCACAATCTCAGCAGCAGACCACTCACTAGTACCCCAATACAATATTTTCCCTTGTTGAATTAATGTATTCATGGTACGAACAACTTCCTCCATAGGTACATTAGGATCCGAACGATGACAATAGTACAAATCCAAATAATCTGTTTGCATACGTTGTAGCGCTTCTTCACAAGCCTCTACTAAATGCTTACGGCTCAACCCGTGTTGATTTGTTTTTTTATTTTCACCTTTCCATCCAAAGAAAGCCTTACTTGATAAAACATACGACGTTCTATCCCACCCTTTCTTCTTCAATACACGCCCCATCATTTCTTCTGACAAACCTGCCGAGTACACTTCAGCATTATCAAAAAAATTCACCCCAGCTTCATAAGCTATCGACATCAACTTATCATTGTCCGCATCATCTGTTTGTCGCGCAAATGTGACCCAAGAGCCAAAGGAAAGCACACTAAGTTGCAATCCTGATTTACCCATTCTTCTATATTCCATAACTACATTCTCATTTTAGATAAATAAAATTACTGATTTTTCAGAAAACTGGTGTTACATTCTAGTTACAATAAAAAAACAATAAGGGATATTATGTAGATTGAGCTATAATTAAATTATGAAACCAATTCTCCTTCTTTGTACTAGCTTACTTTTTTGCCAACAGGTATTTGCGCAAAAAAACATCGACGAGGTATTGCAAATGCAATATCGCCCTACAATATATTCTGCTCAAAAAACAAACTCACCTATCCACATAGATGGAAAAGATGATGAAAAAGCATGGAAAACTGCTACCACTAGCAGCGAATTCGATGATATCGAAGGTCATCACAAGAAAGCTCCGCATTACGAGACTCATTTCAAAATGTTATGGGATGACCAAAACTTATACATCTACGCCAGATTAAATGAACCGCATATTTGGGGAAATTTGAAACAGCATGATGCAATTATTTATCACAACAATGATTTTGAAATATTCATAAAACCATACGAAAATAGCCCCATTTACTACGAAATCGAGATAAATACACTAAATACGATCCTAGATTTGATGATGAATAAACCGTATCGATTTGGTGGAGAAGCCAAGCTTCATTGGGATATCAAGGGATTACAATCTGCTGTACATATACAAGGAACGAATAACAACCCTTCAGATACAGACCAATATTGGGCAGTTGAAATGGCCATTCCATTCTCTGCATTACAAAGTTTCGGTCGAAAACCAAAACCTGATATTGGTGACTCTTGGAGACTAAACTTCTCTAGAGTACAATGGGAGCACGCAATAATAGATGGACAATACCAACGAAAAAAAGTAAATGGCAAACTAATTCCAGAAGACAATTGGGTTTGGAATCCAATTGGTCTTATCAATATGCACTATCCAGAACGTTGGGGTTTTCTTCAATTTACAGATACTGATCCACAAAAAGTAAGTTATCCAAACAGCTATGCTATTGAGAATTTTACGTGGAACCTCCATTATCTACAAAGCCTATATAGACAAAAACACCATAAATACAGTGCTACGATGGAAGATTTAAAAATAATCCATCCTTTTTTAGATAAAGAATATCATAAATACGAATGTGAAGTAATAACCAACAACAACCAAACATTCTACAGAATAGAAATAAAAGATAAAGAGAATAAGATTCTAACCAGTATAGATAGTCAAGGGAACTACAATATTCAATATGTCAAATAGAAGAAATTTCATCAAAACAGCAGGACTTGGCCTAGCGGCCTTGAATTTTGCACCAAAAGAAATCATCGCCTCACCTAATAATACCAAGCCTTTTGTGTTTGACTATTGGTTATGGAGCAGACCGAACGCTTCAGACTCTGAGCAAAAGCTAAAAGCAATGTTCAAAAGTTACAAAGAAGCTGGTGTTCGAGGGATATTTTTTGA
>JASLHL010000008.1 GCA_030152225.1 Flavobacterium sp.
AGCGACAAAAGGCGATTTAATTAAAAGTATTAAATATGAATAGTTTATGTTGAATAATTGGTTTAAAATTTACGTGTACAACAGCAAGAAAAACAAGGTGTATTTCTTACTGACTATTTTGTGTTTAGCTATTGGAATAACTGCAGTATTGCTGTCATCCCTCTATTTAAAAGAAGAAAAATCGTTCGACCAGTGGAATGAAAATAAAACGTCCATTTACTTAGTAGAGAACAGCGGTGGAAAAGTGACGATGAATCGACATCCTTTTGCCTTGGTTGCTAAGCTCAAAGAGGAGTATCACCTCATCGAAGATTATTTGATGTATAGCAATTATAGCGAAGAGATTGTTGTGTATAAGGACAAAGAAGAACGATCAGATAAAGTACTCAACAGCAGTCAACGTTTTTTTGATTTTTTCCCTTATCCCTTGGTATATGGGACCAAACAAAGTGTGTTTCAGCATCCCAATGAAGTGGTGTTAGAACAAGAAAAAGCAGCCCTGCTATTTGGAAAAGGGGTAAATCCCGTGGGCGAGCAACTAAAAATAAAGGAGGAGTTGTATACTGTCGTAGGGGTATATGCTATAGGACATAGAAGAAGTAGTTTTATGCCGGAGATCGTGTGCAATACTTATCAGTTTTTATCTGTCGATCAACAAACAATTTGGGATCGACCAGCGCATAATCTCCTGTTGAAAACAGCGAAGAAACAAGAAACAGCAGCAGCGATCAAAACGTTGTATCTCAAATATTACTATGAACCTATGGCAGCCAGATCCAATGTGAGTTTAGCCGATTTTGTAAAGCAATATGAGGGAATTATCGGTATGGATATTCATTTAGAGCCCTTAGATCAGTTGCATTTTCAAAGTGATAAACCCATAGCGAGTAGTATTCCCGAACCCGTAGTAAATAGTAAAATGCTGAACATCATTCTTGGATTATCTGGTTTGATGTTGCTATTGTCTTTGTTTAACTATGTGAATTTGTCCCTCTCTCAAACCTTATCTCGAGCCAAAGAAGTTGGGGTACGCAAGGTATTAGGAGGGGTGAAAGGGTCGATTATCAAGCAGAGTTTATATGAAACGACTATCACCATTTGTATTGCTTTTGTTTTGAGTATCTTTCTGTTTTTGTGGTTGTTGCCCTTTGCCAATTCTTATTTAAACATCAATATCGTTGTGCAGTGGAGTGATATGGTGCTCTTGTTTGTGGGTAGCTATTTTTTGATCTTGCTGATTGCAGGGCTAGTTCCCGCCTTTTATATTGCACAATACCGCGTGCTAAAGGTGCTAAAAGGCGATTTCAACCGCAGTCGTTCAGGGAGTTTTATTAAAAATACTTTTTTAGTTATACAATTCGCCATTGCCTGTTGGTTTATTGTGGGCACTTATATGGTGTATAAACAAGCCCATTACATGGCGACAAAAGATTTGGGATTTTCCGGAGATCAGGTGATTAGCTTTCCTTTTCTAACTGATGTAAACGATGGAAGTAAAACACAAAAATACGAAGTATTCAAACAAGAAGCATTACAGATCAAAGGAATCGAACAAGTAGCTGTATCCAGTGTCGAATATGCAAGTATGGGAGGAGCAGGTATTGTCAATTTTTTCAGACACAAGGACAAAGAGAATCTGATTGCATTTATGATGAAAGCAGAGGCCGATTATTTTGAAATGATGAACATTCAGTTGAAAGAAGGACGCTTTTTAGATCGAGCTTTGGCTAACGATAGTATCGAAAATGTTTTAATTAACGAGAGCTTATTAAATATTGTTGGTGAAACGAGTATAAAAGATCTTAAAGTCGCAAATAAAACAGTTGTAGGCGTGCTTAAAGATTTTCATACTGCAGGATTGGAAAATTCGATTACTCCTTTGATGTTTAGTTTACCTAATGCAACCGAATATTATTTTTTCAATGTAACCATGAAAGTGGATGTCACGCAAATGGAGACCCTTGCTCCCGCTTTGGAGAAGTTGTGGGATACCTTTAACCCAGAGGCGAGAGAGCCCTTTAGCTATGAGTTTGTCGATCAAAAATTTGCCAAAACCTTTGAGAAAATTACAGCACAGAAGCAAATCCTATTGGGCTTGAGTTTGATCGTCATCTTTATTGCGCTATTTGGATTGTTTGCCGTTTCCTCTTTTACCATCGGAACGCGATTAAAAGAGGTGGCTATCCGCAAAGTATTAGGCGCTAGTACAAGGGAATTGATTCAGAAGTTGTCTTACCAATATTTGATCTATTGTATCATTGGTTTTGTACTCGCTGTCTTCCCAAGCTATTACCTGTTGAATGCATGGCTGAGTGAGTATACCTACCGCATCGAAATAAGTTATGACGTTTACGTGGTCTGTTTGATTCTCATTGTCGTGCTTACCCTGTTTATTGTGGTCAGTAGAGCGTATCAGGCTACCCGTGTGAACGTATTGAAATACATTAAATACGAATAATAATGCTAAAAAATTGGTTTAAAATAGTCGTGTATCACAGCAAAAAAAATAAGCTATATGTTTTATTCAATTTGTTGTGTTTGGCACTGGGTATTACCGCTGTGTTGTTATCGACGCTCTATTGGCAGGAAGAGACGTCTTTTGATCGTTGGAACGCAAATAAAGAAGAGGTGTATTTTATCGAGAGTCGAAGTGACAACCATTCGTTCGGTTATCAACCCTATATCTTGTCTAGTTTGCTCAAAGAGCACCATAACTTTGTTGAGGATTATTTACTGTATAGTGGATATTTTCCAACAAATGTCATACACAATAAAAAAGCGTATGCCATAGAGAAAATCCTACAGACCAATGCTTCTTTTTTTTCCTTTTTTCCTTATAAGATTATTTACGGATCACCTTCGAGTATATTTAAAAATCCAAAGGAGATTGCGTTAGAAAAACAAAAATCATCACTTATTTTTGGTGAAGGCGTCAATCCAATTGGCGAACAGATTGAGGTGGATGACGAGTGGTACACCGTTGTAGCGGTGTACGATTTGGAAGATAAACGCAGTAGTTTTATGCCAGAGGCCGTTGTCAATGATCATCAATTCATACCTGAAGATTTAGTCGGCAATTGGAATTACAGTAGTTCTTCTGTCTTAATCAAAACCAAGGAGGGAGAGAAGCTTGCCCAAGCAGCAGATCAGATTTATAGCCAATACTATCTCCTGCCTATGGCTGAAAAACAGCAACTCTCTTTAGCAGAGTTTGAGAAAAAAAACAATGGAATTTACGATCAAAAAACAGTGATACATCCCTTAAAGGGATTGCATTTTGGAGATGCAGGAAATGTAGTTACCCCAGAAGCCAATGTCAAAGGCACAACCCTGTATGTGATTGTAGGCTTGTCGTGGGTGCTTTTTATTCTATCGCTGTTTAACTACGTCAACTTATCCCTTTCGCAAACGGTTTCGCGAGCGAAAGAAGTAGGGATTCGCAAAGTATTAGGAGGATCAAAGCACAAAATTATACAACAAGCTTTATTTGAAACCTCCCTGACCATGCTGCTTTCTTTTGTAGCAAGTTTCTTTATGGTGCTGTGGATCTTGCCTTTCGTCAATTCATTTTTAGGAACGCATATTGTCGTTCACCTGCGTGATGTCCTCTTTTTGCTTGTAGGTGTTTACCTCTTGGTGTTGCTACTCGGTGGTTTAATCCCAGCGTTATATCGAGCAAATTATCAGGTACTTCCAGTGTTAAAAGGCAATTATTATCGCAGCCGTTCAGGAAGCGTATTGAAAAATGCATGCTTGATTCTACAGTTTGCCATTGCCTGTTGGTTTATCTCAGGCACGTATATCATGTATAAACAAGTCAATTATATGACGACCAAATCCTTGGGTTTTTCGGGAGATCAGGTGATTAGTTTTCCCTTTTTAGAGGAAGAGCCGATCGAAATAGAAGAAAAACATCAGGCGTATCAAACCTTTAAACAAGAAGCGCTAAAAATAAAGGGCGTGGAACAAATAGCCTTTACCGATTTAGACTATGGAAGTGAGGAACGAAGTCGTTATATGCAGCTATTTGAATATGAGGGAGAGAACATGAGGGTAGCAGTTCACAATGTCGAAGCAGGGTATTTAGAAATGATGCAAGTGGGATTGAAAGAAGGACGTTATCTGACGAATAAATTCGCTAGTGATAGTATTCAAAATGCCGTAATCAACGAAAGTTTATTACGTCAACTGAACAAAGATAGTATAGCAGGATTGGTTGTCAATGGAACGACCATTGTGGGCGTTGTACAGGATTTTCACACTGCTGGATTCGAACATGAAATAAGCCCAAAGATGTTTGTGTTGCCTTCCCAAACGTTCTTTCACTTTACTCAAGTGAGTATGAAGCTAGATGTACATCAGCTTGAAACCATCCTACCTGCGGTTGAAAAACTATGGGAGAACTTCCATAAAGGAACAGAGAAGCCTTTTGAGTACAGTTTCATGGATCAGAAATTCGCAAAAAACTTTGAAAAGATAAAGATACAGCAACAAGTGATGATGGGGTTAAGCTATCTGGTCATCTTTATTGCTTTATTTGGACTTTTTGCTGTTTCCTCTTATACCATAGGCGCCAAATTGAGAGCGATTGCCATTCGCAAAGTATTAGGAGCAGAAACAAGAGGGTTGATTCAAGATTTGTCCTACCAATATCTGATTTACTGTATGATCGGTTTTGGACTATCTGTCTTCCCTAGCTATTATTTATTGAATGAATGGCTAAAGGGATATGCCTATCGCATTGAAATAGGATGGGAAGTGTATGGGGTTTGTTTATTGGCTATTGCGGTGCTTACATTGCTTATTGTGGTCAGTAGAGCGTATCGCGCAACACAAATAAATGTTTTAGAATACATTAAATACGAATAATTATGTGGATCAATTGGTTGAAAGTGTACCGTTACCATTGGCTGAAAAATAAGTTTTATTTTGTTTTGACTGTGTTGGGCTTAGCTTTTGGGTTATCGCTTCTTGTCATGGCGCTTTTGAGCTATGAAAGAGAGCAGACCTATGAGCAATGGAATCCCAATACAGACAACATCTTTATGGTGGTCAATATCACGCCGGATTACGCCTATCCCAACCAATCCTATGCTTTGGGTAGAACACTAAAGGAGCAATATCCCGTGATTGAAGATTTTGTGTACTATTTTGGTTATGACGATGTTGTAATGAAAAATGGTGTGAAATCGCATACCACAACCAAAGCGATAATGACACAGCGCAATTTTTTTGATTTTTTTCCTTATCCATTTATCTATGGATCTGCTCAACAGTTCGCTAAAGAAAAAAACAACATTGCACTAGAGGAAGAAAAAGCGATTGAACTCTTTGGCGAAGGAGTAAATCCAATTGGAAAACAACTCAATATAGAAGAAGAATGGGTGACGGTTTCTGGCGTTTTTACAGTGGGAAATAAGAAAAGTGCTTTTATGCCAGAGGTTGTTATTCCCTTAATGGATGAGGTTGTAGCTACGGATACGGATTGGAGTGCAAGGAGGTTTGCCGTACTGCTCAAAACACAACAGCCGACTTCAGCCTTAGAAGCCGTAAACCAAGTATTGGATACCAATTATTTTGAACCTGAAGCAACTAGGTATGGAACTACGGTAGCGGAGTTTAAACAGCGTCAACTCAATAATATTCAATTGGAACTCGCTCCTTTATCCACCTTACGTTGGAAAGAAGCAGGACAATTTACTCCCGAAGACACGCCCAATTCGAAGATGATGTACATCTTTTGGGGGCTAGCAGGGGTGATTTTTATATTGTCTCTCGTCAATTTTATTAACTTTTCTACTACGCATTTTTTAATGCGTATAAAAGAGATGGGGGTACGTCGAATTTTTGGAGGTAATACCAGTGAAATTAGAAGACAAATTGTATTTGAAAGCGCGATTACCCTATGTATTGCACTACTTATTAGCATTTTCTTTATGGGTTTTATGATCCCTTATGTCGAGCTCATTACCGCATCGACCATCGAATTGTCTCTAGTGAAGTTAGGAGTTTGTTTCTTGTTTTTACTCTGTAGTGTATCGATAATAACGGGCGGAGTAATTGCGTATTATGTGAGCAGACAAAAAGTAAGTAGCTTGTTGAAAGGCAATTTTATTTCCACGCAAAAAGGCAGCCTACTAAAAAATGTTTTTTTAGTTTTTCAGCTTGCCATTGCCTGTTTTTTTGTTAGTAGTACGATGATCTTTAATCAACAAGTTCACTATATGCTCAACAAAGATTTGGGCTTTAAAGGGGATCAGGTCATTGGTTTTAGTTTTAATGAAGCGCTCCGATGGGATAATACAGCACTACTCTTAGATAAATATAGAGTATTTAAAAAAGAAATAGAACAGATTAAAGGGGTAGAAGGGGTGTCAACGTCCGATCAAGTATTTGGACGTTCGTCTATGGGGAGTACTACGGGTAGTTTTGAAGGCAAAGATTTTTCATACCATATTGGTCAAGTTGATTATGGTTATTTCGATCTTTTTCAAATCCCAATCGTGAAAGGTAGAGACCTCAACCCTGCCTTTGCCTCAGATTCTATACAGCACATTGTGGTGAACGAAGCTTTTGTTCGAGAAGCGGGTGTACAAGATCCCGTAGGAAAAACATTTACCTCCCTAGAAGGACCTCGAATAATTATAGGTGTTGTCCAAGATTATAATGCGAAGGATCTAGAAGAAAAAGTGTCTCCCATTGTTTACTACCATTACAACTCCCTTACACACAAAATGGGAAGTATAGAAAAAGTGTATGTAAAAGTCAATACAGCAGAACACTTAGAACGAACATTGAAAGAGATTGAAAAACGATGGAAAGCTTTTAACATGGATTCAGCATCACCTTTTGAGTATGAGTTTGTCGATAAGCAATTTCAGCGCACGTTTGAACAAGTATTGATGGAGCGAAAAGTACTCAATAGCCTCAGTATAGGCGTAGTGTTTATTGCGCTGTTTGGTTTATTTGCCATCGCTTCCTTTGCGATAAACGGTAAGTTGAAGGAAATTGCCATTCGCAAAGTATTAGGAGCAAATTCGTTTGGCTTGTTGAGAAAATTGACAGTCGAATACGTAGCTTATTGCTCTATTGGTTTTGCCTTGACCATTTTCCCTAGCTACTATTTTTTAAACTATTGGTTGAGCCATTACACGTATCGCATTGAGATAGGATGGGAAGTGTATGGCTGGAGTTTTATAAGTATTCTGATTTTGACCTTGTGTATGGTGTTGCAAAAAGCGCGAAAAGCAGTGAATGTAGACGTATTACACTACATCAAGTATGAATAATAGATCATCGAGAAAGCAAGAAAATGATAAAAAATTGGCTAAAAATATATTGGAGAAACCTCAGTAAAAACAAGGTGTATTTTGCACTAACCCTTTTGGGGTTGGCCTTGGGTATATGGGGTGTTCTACTGTCGTATTTGTACTACAAAGAAGAAGTGCAATACGATCAGTGGAACCCATCTAAGGATGAGGTCTTTCTAGTGAATACCAATTTAAATGATGGAGGTATTTGGACTGCTGCTCCTTATGCTATAGGACCGCGATTAAAGGATCTCGGTGTGGAGGACTATATGTATCTCCCCTATTATCACGCCGGTTATGTTGAGGTAGATGGGGAAAAGCGGTTTTTTACCAAGGGACTACTGATTCAATCCAACTTTTTTGAGTTCTTTCCTTTTGAAATGATCCAGGGCGATAAGACCATCCAAGACCCCACGAGTATTTTTGTTTTAGATACCTATGCTCAAGCATTAATTGGCCCAGATCCCATAGGAAAAAGAGTGCGTTATCAAGGGGAATGGTTTGTTGTGAAAGGCGTGTATTCATTTACAGGAAATCCAAGCTCAATCGCACCAACTATTCTCTTTTCGGGAATGGAAAAAGAAGTTAAGGCGAATTCGGATAATTGGGGCGATTATGTTTCAACCTTATACATCAAGCCAACGCATCCCAATAAACTCGATCGCTTGGCCAAAGAGATGAAACAATTGCTGTACGATCATGTGTATGTGCGTTTAGCCAAAGAAAAAGGTCAAACGACTGCCGCCTATTTAGAAGAGAGTGGCGACTTTATGAAGAGTTATGACTTTTTTTCTCTATCAGAACAACATACATTAACGAATGCGGATGCAAATGGAACGTTGGAGGCATCTGTTAATATGCCGCGTTTTTATATTCTAGTAGGGCTAGCTCTTGCTATTTTACTGCTAGCCGTTGTGAATTATGTAAATTTGCTGTTGGTACAAACCTTAAAAAGACACAGAGAATTTGCCGTTCGGCTAATCGCAGGAAGTTCCTATGTGAAAATTTTTGGACAATTACTCTTTGAATGTTTGCTGACCTTAGTTACCGCAAGTATACTCAGTTGCGTTTTGGTCGAGCTTTCTCTGCCTTCAATTCGCGTTTTTTTAGATTCAAGAGTACCCTTTTCGCTCCTTGATCATTGGGCTTATTTTCTATTGTTTTTGATCGGAATAGCGCTACTTGCCTCAGGAATATCGTATGGAGTTATTCGTCGATTTACGCTTTTTAGGTTGCTTAAAGGCCAACTTTCTCATGGAAGTTCTTCTTTTGGAATTCGACAGGGCATGATGATTTTTCAATTTGTCATCGCTAGTTTTTTTATCTTAGGAACAGGGGTAGTCTACCAACAAGTTCACTATATGTTAGATAAAGAATTAGGATTGAGTAAGGAAGAAATTCTAATTCTTCCATTTGTACCGACAAATTCAGCGGTCAATACATTTCAGTTGTACGAAACCTATAAAAAGGAACTACAAGGTATTCCAGGGGTACAACAAGTAGGAGGGGCGGCTTTTCGCCTAGGAGAAGGAGGATATAATTCAACGTCTTTATCCTATCAAGGAGTTTCGATACAAGTAGCCAATGTGGCCATGGACGTAGAATATTTAGACCTGTTACGCATTAAAATAGCTGCTGGTAGAGGCTTTGTTAAAGAGTTGGCTTCGGATACTATTTCCAATGTATTGGTCAATAAAAAATTTGAAGAGAAAGTAGGCGATGAACACCTGCTCGATAAGCAAGTGATTTGGAATGGTATGCCTTTTACTGTCGTGGGTATTGTAGATAATTACCATGCAAAAGGACTAACTCAGGATTATTTGCCCATGGTCTATTTTAGAAGTGAAACGATTCCGTGGTTGTTTGAACAAGTACAAGAACTTTACGTGCGTTTTGACCCCACTAAAATCGATCAAGTATTAGCCGAATCCGAAAAGGTCTATGGTCAATTGAAATTTTCCGTTTATCCTTTTTCGTACGAGTTTTTAAGTCAGCGCTTTGATAAAAAAATGAAAAAGAATATACAAGAGCGCGATAGCTTATTGACATTAAGCATCATCGTTGTTTTTATTGCGTTGTTTGGGCTATACAGTTTGGTTTCCTTTAATCTGGCGAATCAGTATAAAGAAATTGCCATTCGCAAAGTCTTGGGCGCTTCAAACACAGTACAAATGCAACATTTAGCAAAGCAATATGTACTACAGGTGGTTCTTGGATTTGGTCTAGCCATTTACCCAAGCTATTATTTTATGAATACTTGGCTTAGTGCCTACGCCTTTCGCATTGAAATTAGTTGGGTCAACTTTGTTGTTGCCTTTCTCTTTTTGCTGCTTGTGACCGTTTTGATTGTCTGGTTCAAAGTACGACAAGCGGTTCAACTTAATGTGTTACAACAGATTAAATACGATTAAATTATAAAATACTAAACAAAATAAAAGATGAAAAAATTAGCCTTTATCTTCCTGCTAATGGGAGGTGCCGTATGGGCACAAAAACAAGAAAAAAGACAAGTAAGCGATTTCGCTGAAGTGCAAGTGTCACAAGCCATTCGTTTAGACTTTACCGCTGGAGAAACCAAAGCCGTTGAGGTAGAAGTAGCAGATGAAAAAGACATGCAATACGTCAAAACAGAAGTAAAGAATGGCGTGTTACACGTGTATATTGAAATGCCTAAAGGACTATTTAATTATAAAATGGGACAGGTACAGGTAAAAGTGAGCAATCCAACCTTAACAGGTGCCTATGTTTCTTCCTCTGCTGCATTTAATCTGAACAGCAAAGTAAAAGCAAAGCAATTCAACATTACGACGAGTAGTTCAGGCAAATTTACAGGCGCACTGATTCAAGCAGATAATTTATCCCTTGCAACTAGTTCGTCTTCTAAATTAGAAGGGAAATTCGAAGTGGCAAATGGGACAACTATCGATGCAAGTTCTTCTTCCAAGATCGATATCGATTTAAAAGCCAATAAAGTAGAAATCTCAGTGAGCAGTTCAGCTCGAGTGGAGGTCGATGGATCGGCAAAAGAGGTAAGTGCAAAAGCATCAAGTTCAGGAAAAATTGACGGCAAAGACTTGGCAATTAAAACCTTAGATGGAAAGGCGAGTTCTTCAGGAACAATGAGTTTCACAGTATCCGATGAGGTGAGAGGAAAAGCGAGTTCTTCAGGTAAGATTAGCGTCTATGGATCAGCGAATTTAATAGACGTTGCGAAGTCATCTGGTGGTAGAATTGAAAAAGTAAATTAATAGGATATCCATGGTTTTTAATTGGTTAAAATTATATCTCCGATATTTTAAAAAGAATATCGGATTCTCCTTGCTCAATATTTTGGGGTTAGCTATTGGAATGGCGGCTCTACTTATTGTGCTATTCTATTGGAAAAACGAGCATAGTTTTGACCAATGGAATCCCTATAAAAACAAAATTTACGAAGTAGAAGGCACCGCAGATTCGTATTTTAGAAGCTGGTTTCCTGCGCCTATTGCCAGTCAATTGGACCAAGCTTCTTCCCTTGTGGAAGCCTATAACTTTGGCTATACCTCTTTTAGTGTGATGAGTGTTGTCGCAGAGGGTAAAGCAGATTTTTTATATCAAATTCACGAGCGCCAAGCGAATTTCTTTGAGTTTTTCCCTTTCACAACGATATTTGGTAGTGCCGAAGAGTACAAACAAAATTACAAGGACGCTTTAGCCTTAGAAAAAAAAGAGGCTGCGCGATTGTTTGGTGAAGGGGTTGATCCTACAGGAAAACTCGTACAGCTAGACGATGGCAAAGTTTTAACCGTGCGATTTGTGTTTACAATACTGGGTAATAGTTCTATTGAATTTAAAGGGTTAACCTCGTATTTGACCGAATATCAAATCGCGAACAATCGCGATAATTGGGGAGACCACAATTATACCCTGTTGATTAAGTTGAAAGATGGTCTGGTTCTCAGTGAAGTGGAAGAACAATTACACGAGGTGTTCTATAAGGAGATCCTGCGTTTATATGCCAAAGAAGAAGGCGTGCCTGTAGCGGAGTTAAAAGAAAAGATGAAGCCCTATTTGTCCTTTAATTACAATGTATTGAGCGAGGTTTACCTCAATCCCAAATCGACGGGATTAGGAGCAGGTCCTACGGCAAATAAAATTGTGAACATCATGTTGTTTTCTGCAATTTTACTTTTGGTACTAGCGTTGGTCAATGCGATTAATCTCGCCTTGGTACAAAGCTTTAAACGCGCCAAGGAAATAGGGATTCGAAAGTCGATCGGCAGTACACGCCGTCAATTGATGAAGCAAATGATGTTTGAAGCAAGCATCACAACAATCTTGTCCTTTGCACTCGCTCTTGTGATCACCGAAATAGGAATGCCCTACTTTAATATTCTCGTCGATCGAGCACTAACCACCGATTTCGTATCCCTGTGGTCCGTGATGGGGATTCTCCTACTAGTGGTGTATCTACTCTTGGGAATCTTACCCAGCCTTTTTGTGGTTTCTTTTGATGCAATTAAAGTGCTAAAAGGCAATTTTGTACGCAGTCGATCCGGTATGCGCTTGCGCAATGTGTTGTTGATTTTTCAATTTGTGATTGCCTTTTTCTTTCTGTCTACGGCTCTTTTCATTCAACAACAAGTCAGCCATCTCTTACAAGAAGATTTGGGATTTAACGGTGATCAAGTGGTGAATATCCGCTTTAAAGTCAAAGATAGTAACCAGCGAAATGAGATCTATCAGCGCATAGAAGCTGATATTCAAAAAATAGAAGGAGTCAAAGCCGTTGTCAATCACTCCATGTTAATGGGAATAGGGTACGGAAGTAGCTCAAACAATGCCATAGGCGAAGGTTCCGTTCAGAGTAAAAACGTCCCCGTAGGCTATGATTTCCTTAGGGTATTCGATGGTCAATTGCTAGAGGGACGATTTTTTGACCGCGCTTTTGCCTCAGATAGTATCAATACGATTGTCGTGAATGAAACCTACAAGAGAACCTTTCATTTTTCGGATGGAATTCTCGGAAAAAAGATGAGGTGGAATGGACGCGATTTTGAAATTATTGGTGTTGTAAAAGACATGAAAATTGAGGGGTTTAATCAAGCAATCCCTCCAGTGACCTATTTTATGCCTACTTCGGTTGATTGGTTTACAGGACTGGTGGAAACGATTTCCGTTAAAATTGATCCAACAAACGTCCAACAAACGATGGATCAATTAGAGTCATTCTGGAGTAAACGCGTAGAGCAGACCTATCCCATGCACTATGAATTTGCCAATAAAGAGTTTGCGGTAAGCTATCAGAAAACCCTGTATCAACGAACACTATTTTTGTGTTTAATGGGGGTATCGATGTTTATTGCCCTCTTTGGATTAATGGCTATTGTGTCCTTTAGTATCGAAAGCCGATTAAAAGAAGTCGCTATACGCAAAGTGTTGGGAGCGAGTAGAAAAGAACTCATTGTCAATTTATCCGCCCGTTTCTTGGTGTACTGTATCCTGGGATTTGTTTTATCAATCTATCCTGTTTATTATCTGATGCAGTTGTGGTTAGAAGATTTTGTCTACCGCATAGACCTGTCCATTTGGCCCTTCTTGCTCGCTTTTGTCGGGTTAACTGTTTTTTCCATGCTGTTGGTTTTATGGAAATCCATCAAAGCAACGCGTATAACAACATTGAAATACATAAATTATGAATAAGAAAATTTGGACGTTAATTGCTGTATGTTGTACGTCTTTCCTCTTTGCACAACAAAAGTGGACGCTAAGTGATTGTATGCGCTTAGGACAAGAAAATAGCTATGAGCTAATGATTGCACAGCTAGAAAAAAACGTAGTAGAAGCGCAACAGCGAAGTATGGGATCTTATTTCTTGCCCCAAGTAGGATTGAATGCTTCCCAGAGCTTCAATTATGGATCGGCCATTAACCCTACTACCAATGCGAGGGTCAGTTCGAATATTCAATCGCTAAATACGGCGGTAGATGCATCGTTGAGTCTATTGGATTGGTCGGATTATATGGATCGTCAGAGAAATAAATTAAATACGTCTTATGCGAGTTTACAGCAAGAAGAAGTGAAATATCACTACCAACAGCGCATCTTGGATTTGTTCTTTCGAATCATTGGCACCCAAGAGTACTACGCCTTGCAAACGCTACAATTGGAAAACAGCCAGTTGAATATGGATCGCGTGATTAAGGAAGTAGATGCAGGAGCTAAACCCCAAAGCGATCAATATGACATTGAGTATATTTTTAATAACGAGCAAATTAGAATACAGGAAACGGTAAATGAATTGCAGAATCAAAAATTGCAGTTACTCCAGTTGTTAGATGTGAAAACGGTGGGAATTGCCGATTTTGAACTAGTGTTTGAAAGGGAATTTGTTGGATTTAATTCGGATTATGAATTCAATCCCATCTTGGAAAAAGTACGGCAGTATCAGGCTATTTTAGACATGGAAAGAAAGGCTTTACAAGCAAAAAAATACCCTCGAATTACAGCCAATTATCAGTGGGGAACGTTCTATTCCAAACCCTTTAATACCAGTTTAGATTGGGATGTTGCGTCGTTCTCCAGGCAGTTTGGCGACAATAAAAGCCACTATGTGGGTATAGGACTAAGTATTCCTCTTTTTCAAGCGGGAAGTGTAACGAGGCAGTTGCGCAAAAACAAGATAGAGAGCCAGCTAAATACGCTGAAAATTCAGGATAAAGAGCGATTTGTACAAAAGGAAAATGATCAATTGGTACAAGAAATTGATCAGATAGAAACCCTCAATGAACGACTAAAAAACAGTATTGAATTGGCGCAAAAATCGTTCCATACTACCCAAGTGAAATACGAAAACGGCAAGGCCGATATCTTCTCATTTAATGCGGCAAAAAACCAACTGCTCAATGCGGAATTTGCCCTAATACAGAACGAAATAAAACGCGTTTTTTTAGGTAAAAAAAGAGCGTTGAATTATGCAAATCACCTTTAATACCAAGTGCGCTAGGGAATTGCATTTAGAATATATTAACACCATAATTTAAAATATAACTGCTATATTTGCGTTAGTCAAGATTTATAGTAAAATATTGAAAACTAATCGCATATAATGAAATTAGATAGAAAAGACATTCTGAAGGCATTAGAGACTATTTCTATTGCCGGAGAAGGGAAAAATATGGTTGAAAGTGGGGCAGTTAACAACGTCATGACCTTTGGAGATGAGGTTGTTGTTGATTTAGTTTTGTCAACACCTGCGTTACATATCAAAAAAAGAGCCGAAGTAGATGTGATGAAAGTGATTCACGAACAAGTTTACGAAAAGGCAAAAGTAAAAGTAAATATAAAAGTTGAAGCCCCTGAAAAACCAGAGATAAAAGGAAAAGCAATTCCAGGTATTAAAAATATCGTTGCCATTTCTTCTGGAAAAGGAGGCGTTGGAAAATCTACAGTTACAGCCAATATCGCAGCTAGTTTAGCCAATATGGGCTTCAGCGTTGGGGTGTTAGATGCTGATATTTACGGACCGTCCATGCCTATCATGTTTGACGTAGAAAACGCAAAGCCAATTTCAGTTGAAGTGGATGGGCGTTCAAAAATGAAACCCATTTCTTCTTATGGGGTTGAATTATTGTCTATCGGGTTTTTCACTAAAGCAGATCAAGCGATCATTTGGAGAGGACCGATGGCATCCAAAGCATTAAATCAAATGATTTTTGATGCAGATTGGGGTGAATTAGACTTCTTATTATTGGATTTACCTCCAGGAACTGGAGATATTCACTTATCAATTATGCAATCATTGCCCGTAACGGGGGCAGTAGTGGTATCAACTCCACAAGCCGTTGCACTGGCAGATGCGAAAAAAGGAGTGTCGATGTTTATGTCTGACAGCATCAATGTACCCGTGTTGGGAATTGTTGAAAACATGGCGTATTTCACACCAGAAGAATTGCCAAACAACAAATATTACATCTTTGGAGAAAATGGAGCGAAGAACTTAGCGGAAGACCTACAAGTGCCTTTCCTAGGTGAAGTGCCTATTGTACAAAGTATTAGAGAAGCAGGAGATTTCGGTCGTCCAGCAGCTTTACAAAAAGACACCATCGTAGCCAATGTATTTGAAGAAATTACAAGAAACGTAGTTGAACAAGTTGTATTGCGCAACGATTCATTGCCACCAACAGAGGCAATTAAAATTACCACTATGGCTGGATGTTCCGCTGTAGGAAAAAAATAAAACCATTTTAGATACTAAATATATGGCATCAGAAACTATCAGAGAAAACGTTATGAAGGCGTTAGACGAGATTCGCCCGTTTTTGCAAACCGATGGAGGAGATATTACATTAATTGACATAGTTGATGACAAGCACGTGAAAGTTCGCTTAGAAGGTGCCTGTACAGCTTGCAGTGTGAATCAAATGACATTGAGTGCAGGGGTTGAAACTACAATTAAAAAATATGCACCCGAAATCGAGACGGTAGTTAATGTTGGATAAAAATAACAAGTCAACTAACTGCTAAAGAGTAATTTATCTTTCAGTTAGTTGACTTTTATCATTTTTAATAAACGTTACAAAGGGTACCTTTGTATTAAAGAACTACACCATGATTGAAACCGATATAATTATTATTGGAGCTGGACCAACGGGTCTATTCGCTGTTTTTGAAGCAGGCTTATTAAAGCTTAAATGTCATATCATTGACGGATTGCCTCAACCTGGAGGTCAATTAACCGAGCTTTATCCGAAAAAACCTATTTTCGATATCCCAGGATACCCATCCGTAGGAGCAGCAGAATTAATCGATAATTTAATGGAGCAAATTAAGCAATTTCAACCGGGATTTACCCTAAATGAAGTTGCTGAAACAATCGAAAAACAAGAAGACGGTACGTTTATCGTTACAACAAATAAAGGAACAAAACACCACGGAAAAGCAGTGGCAATCGCTGGCGGTTTAGGTTCTTTTGAACCACGTAAACCAGAATTGGAAAACTTGGCGTATTATGAAGATAAAGGCGTAGAGTATTTCGTGAAAAAACCAGAAATGTTCGCTGGTAAACACATTGTAATCGCAGGTGGAGGTGACTCTGCTTTGGATTGGAGTATTTACTTAGCTGATGTGGCGGAAAAAGTATATTTGGTACATAGACGTAACGAATTTAGAGGAGCTTTAGATTCTGTAGAGAAAGTACAAGCGTTGAAAGATCAAGGGAAAATTCA
>JASLHL010000010.1 GCA_030152225.1 Flavobacterium sp.
CTTTTAAAGATTATTCTTCCCATCACGCATCACCTATCACGACTAAAGGGATTAGATATCCCATTCGGGGGTATATAGACACAAAGAAAACAGATAAGCTACGCTTATCCTCGTTTTTTTATTTCCAAAAAGTACCCACAAAGCGAGCTTTGGGTAAATAGAAAGAGGGATTAAATATCCCAAACAAGGGTATATAGACACAAAGAAAACCAATACCTCATTGCATTCGGCATTGTGCTTTTTTTATTTTCTGAAAAGTTGTGCTGAGAGTAAAACTCTCCACAACTTTCAGAAAATAAAAAAACCGATAACGCTCGTTATCGGTTTTCTTTGCGGAGAAAGAGGGATTCGAACCCCCGGACCTGTTACAGTCAACAGTTTTCAAGACTGCCGCAATCGACCACTCTGCCATTTCTCCTGTGGTCTGCTTTACTTCCGTATTGCGAGTGCAAATATAATGCGTTTTTTCAATTATACAAAAAAGATAAAATCTTTTTTTGACAAAAAAAATCAATACAAACGCAACTCACTCACAATCCAATATTTAATAGGTTACATAATCCGTAATTTCTAAACCGTAGCCCATCATACCCACGCGTTTTTCGGGTTCAGAGTTGGTCATTAAACGGATATTTGTAATGCCTAAATCGTGTAAGATTTGTGCTCCTATTCCAAAATCTTTCTCATCTCCTGGTAATTTAGGTGTTTCCATATCCAATTTACCGTCCAATTGCTCTTTAATAAAGTTCAAACGGCGCAATAAACTAATGTTTTGTGCATCTTGGTTGATGAATAAAATAGCACCTTTTCCTTCTTCGTTAATTTTATTAAATGCGGCTTCAATACGCACATCTAATTTACCACTTAACGCATCTAGAATATCGTTACTTCCAATCATGGAGTTAATACGAGTCAATACTGCCTCCTCTTCGTTCCACGATCCTCTTGTTAAGGCGACGTGAATCTGCTTATTGGTAATTTGTTGATAGGCGCGTAAACGGAATTTTCCAAAACGAGTTTCAATTTCAAAATCTTCTTTTTTGTCAATCAAGCTATCGTGTTTCATGCGGTAAGCAACCAATGCTTCGATGGAGATAATTTTCAGATCCCATTTCTTCGCTACCTCAATCAATTGGGGTAAACGCGCCATGGTACCGTCTTCGTTTAAAATCTCTACTAAAATACCCGCTGATTTAAATCCTGCTAAACGAGCTAAATCTACTGCAGCCTCCGTATGTCCAGTTCTGCGTAATACCCCACCTTGTTTGGCAATCAAAGGGAAAATATGCCCTGGGCGTCCTAAATCTTCTGGCTTTGTAGCTTCATCCACCAAAGACAAAATGGTCTTCGCTCTATCTTGTACAGAAATTCCCGTCGTACACCCATTTCCGATTAAATCAATCGAAACGGTAAAAGCCGTTTGGTGCAATACGGTATTATTTTGAACCATGGGTTTTAAATCCAATTCTTTACAGCGTTTCTCATTTAAAGGTGCGCAAATTAATCCGCGTCCGTGTGTAGCCATAAAGTTGATCATCTCAGGAGTTGCCATCTCCGCTGCTGCTATAAAATCTCCTTCATTCTCACGATCTTCGTCATCCACGACAATAATAACTTTTCCTGCTTTAATATCTTCTATAGCTTCTTCTATCGTATGTAGCTGAATGTGATTCGTTGACATAATTAACTATTTTTTTGTTGTGTGTTATTCAATCATTTGTTTTTCTTCGGTATCTGTTTTTTTGGTAAATAATCGTTTAAAGAAATCACCAAGGGTATAGAAAAACCCTAAGAAATTCACCTCTCCATTGTCTCTCGTTGCTTTTAGCGTTAGAAAAATAGCCAAAGGCGTTAAGATTAAAGCCCCTGCCCACGCACCGAGAATCGGTTGAATCCCGTCCTCTTGCGCTAACTTCTTACCAAAGGTATTGACAAAGTGGTACAAGATGAAAATTATCACCGCAAAGACGATAGGTAGTCCCAGTCCTCCCTTACGGATAATAGCCCCTAATGGTGCACCAATAAAATACATCAAGAAGCAGGAATAGGCAATGACAAACTTGTCGTAAAGCGCTAAATAGTGATCGTTGATCTTCTTAATTTGCGCTAAACTCGACGCATCATTACTTTCGGTATTAAACAATACATTGTTGGTATAATCAATGGCTGATTGCACAATTCTACCCTGACTATTTTCTGTAAAAGTTGCTAAGTAGTTGCCCTGCATATCGATCACCTTCTCTTTGGGAGCTAAACTGTCCTTCACTACATCTTCTGGCGTATCTTTTTTCTTCCTATCGTAACTGTATGGATTGTAAATATTGTTATATCGTACCAATAAATTCTCCGTATTCGATTTTTTCTCTTTGGTTAAAGCGGATTCCAAAGAATCAATCGTATACGACAACTCTTTGATATTCAACATATGATAGGTATTCTTAATTTCTTCGCGTTGCGCACCATCATCCTGTAAGGCATTCAGGTCGATATTCATTGTATATTTCTCAAAAGCCACTTTAACAAAGGGTTTCTTTCGAATTTGTGCACTTGTTTTTGGAACGATATCTTCATAGTAATTTCCATCAAACAAATGCAAATTCAAGATATTCGTTTCATTATTTGAGGCTAATTCCCCATCAACGGAGCGAATAACCGCTTTATTGTCATAGCCCGATTGAGACTTAATGTGCATGGTTACATTCTCGAGATACTGCCCTTTCTCTCCTGTTTTTTTATCTACTTTAATATTAATAGAACCTACATCATTAAACTGCCCTGCTGCAATAGCCATAGCTGGTTTGGTTTGTAGGATCTCTTTTCGCATATTAATAAAGCGATATTCTGCTTTGGGAATCACATCATTGGCAAACCAAAACGACACAAAGGCCAACACCGCAATGAAAATAGATAAGGGTTGCATTGCGCGTTTTAAAGAAATACCCGATGCTTTCATCGCAGCAAATTCATAGTGTTCGGCGAAGTTACCAAAGGTCATAATCGACGCCAACAATACCGATAAAGGCAACACCAAGGGTATCATCTTAGGGGAATAAAACAGTAAGAACTGCACAATGATAAAAAAGTCCAGATCTTTTCCTGCTAATTCAGTGATGAATAGCCAGACTCCCTGTAAAATAAAAATAAAATAGAGAATGATAAACACTGTAAACAGCGTTGACACAAAAGAGGTTAGTATATAGCGATCAAGTATTTTCACGTAGCGTAATTAATCTATGTTATTGATGTAATAATTTGGATAATCTGCGCTCGTAAAGGTAAAGTGATTTTTCGACAAACTTTGATTTGTTTTAAAAGATTTAACCGTTAGGATAGACTTCGAGCCATTTTTGTTTACTTGAATTTTGTTATAGATCTGTTTTGTAGCGTGATCTACGCCAACTAACACCTCTTTAATTCCCGATTTTTTATCTGTTGGAATTAATTTGATATATTGAATTTCTCTTCCTTTTATATTTTGAGCAATATCCCATTGCAAATCAAAACCTGTTTTATAAAAGGCTAAAAATTGCAAAGGCAAGGCATTGTCAATTTTGTTGGGATCGTATTTAGAAACGGTTACTTCCTGATCCTCTTCACTGATCGTATATATCTTTTTTCCATCAAAAATACGCGTCATATCCATAAAAGATAAGCGATACAAGTTTTCCTTTAGATCGATATGTCCCTCGGTTTCTTGGTTGACATCTCCGGATTTTCCATCTATTTGCGAGTAGTGAAAATCAATCGATATTGAGGTATAACCCGCTATTTTTTTATTTACTTCATCCAAATAGTTTTTAGCGCGTTGACTACTTTGTCCATACGTGATTACGGTTGTACAAGTCAATAAAAGCAATACTATTTTTTTCATGTTTCAGTCTAATTTGTTAATTAAATAAGTCTTTTTGTTCTTCCTCAAAGAAGCGATCCAACGCTATTGTATCGGGAATCAATACGCTACGAGCCTTACTTCCCTCAAAAGGCCCTACAATACCTGCGGCTTCCAATTGATCAATAATTCGCCCAGCTCGGTTGTATCCCAATTTCAATTTGCGTTGTAATAAAGAAGCGGATCCCTGTTGAGCATTGACAATTACAGTCGCAGCCTCTCTAAATAAAGCATCTCTTTCGCTAATATCCATATCGAAATCCGTTCCGCCACCTTCTTCACCCACATATTCTGGCAATAGATAAGCGTCTGGGTAGGCTTTTTGTCCACCGATAAACTCCGTAATCTTGTCTACCTCAGGCGTATCAACAAAGGCACATTGTACGCGAACCAAATCATTTCCTTGTGTATAGAGTAAATCTCCTCTACCAATGAGCTGATCTGCTCCTTGTTGGTCCAAAATAGTACGGGAGTCAATCTTCGAGGTTACGCGAAAGGCAATTCGCGCGGGGAAGTTTGCCTTAATAATTCCCGTAATTACGTTCACTGATGGACGTTGAGTTGCTACGATTAAGTGAATTCCAATCGCACGAGCCAGCTGAGCCAAACGAGCAATTGGCGTTTCAACATCCTTACCAGCCGTCATAATTAAATCGGCAAACTCATCAATTACCAAGACAATATAAGGTAAAAAACGATGTCCATTTTCTGGATTCAAACGGCGTTGCTTGAATTTCTCATTGTACTCTTTAATATTGCGGACCATCGCATCTTTTAATAAACTATAGCGATTGTCCATTTCAATACAAAGAGAATTTAACGTATTGATAACCTTGGTATTATCAGTTATAATAGCTTCTTCTGAGTCGGGTAATTTCGCCAAGTAATGGCGTTCAATTTTGTTGAATAACGTCAACTCTACTTTCTTCGGATCCACCAAAACGAATTTTACTTCGGCTGGGTGTTTCTTATACAACAAAGAGGCTAATAAAGCATTCAATCCAACGGATTTTCCTTGTCCTGTTGCTCCTGCCATCAACAAGTGTGGCATTTTGGCTAAATCCACCACAAAAGTTTCATTGGAAATTGTCTTTCCTAATGCCACAGGCAATTCCATTTCTGCACTTTGGAACTTAGGCGACGCAATCACACTGCGCATCGAAACAATAGACGGACTTGTATTGGGAACCTCAATACCAATGGTACCTCTTCCGGGAATTGGCGCAATAATACGAATACCCAAAGCCGCCAAAGACAAGGCTATATCATCTTCTAGGTTCTTAATCTTCGAGATGCGAACCCCTGCCTCGGGTACAATTTCGTATAGCGTTACCGTCGGTCCAACAGTCGCCTTAATTTGAGCAATATCAATTTTATAATTTCGCAGGGTTTCTACGATATTATTTTTATTTTCTTCTAATTCTTCTTGATTGATTGTAATACTACCCGTCCCATAATCTTTTAATAAATCGATGGATGGAAACTGATAGTTTGACAATTCCAACGTTGGATCAAATTCTCCAAAATCTTGCACCAATTTGGCAGCTAGATTTTCCTCAACCGTTCCCTCCTCTTTTATTGCTTCAATTACAAAATCTTCAGAAGAACCTTTAACCGCTTCTTCTTCCGCGAGAACTTCTTCTTTCTTAGGGTGTAAATTCAATTCAGAACTATGTCCTATCGTTGGTTTAATACTCTTGTGATCAATAGCAAAAGTTGTACTTTTTACTTCTTCTTTATCTGCCGCAACATCCTCGTGTTTTGGCGGCATAACAAGGCTATAGTCTTCTTCTTTTTCTTCTGCTACTGGTACAGGATCAACGATAGCTTCTTTGGGTTCTTCCTTAACAGGCGTTGTGGTTTGATCAAATGTAGCATCATCCAATTTCGTCCTAGCAGAAAGTGAAGAAAATTTAGCGGGTATTGCTGAGATAAAATCTCTAATCTTGGTTGGAGATAGCTTATAGCGAAACAAAAGAAAAACAATCGTAATAAAGCAAATGAGCAAGATTGTTCCTGCTGTTCCTAAGTAATCTGTTAAATACAAATTAATCTCATACCCAACCGTTCCACCTAGCAGTGGATTTTGTTTCCAAAAAAATCCAAGGAAACTACCCAACAAAATCATGGTGGTGAGATCCCAAAAAACTACTTTTTTTATTCTGCGGGATGCAATACCAAAAAAGGCATATACCCCGCTGTGAATTAATAGCTTGGCAAAAAAGAAAGAGGCCAATCCAAATCCTTTATAAATAAAAACATGCCCCAAATAGGCACCCAGTTTTCCCAACCAATTGTGAACTTCCAATTCTCTATCTCCTACTTCTGCCAAATTACTTTGGTCTTCGATTCCCGAAAGGAAATAAGAAACGAAACTCAAAGTAAGGGATATACCTATAATAATCAATAAGATAGAAAATAAAAAACGAGAATTCTTTAAAATGGTTGTATCGTATTTTTTAGTTTCAATGGGG
>JASLHL010000015.1 GCA_030152225.1 Flavobacterium sp.
ATTTTAAAGAATCTCATATTGCTGATATGTCCGCACTGGAAATACTCAAGAAGATCATTGTCAAATACGAAGAATTAAATAAAACCGTTGTTTTGCGCAATCTTCGAGCGGACAGTCTTCGCTTGATTCACAACAGCAAAGCCTTTCAAGAAGTTAAAATAGAATCAAATCCCCTGCAAGAAGAATTGCAGTAACCCCCTATTTTCAGCAACAAAAGTGCACACTTTTTAGTAAAAAAGAATCCTTTTTTACTAAAATAGATCACAAAAAGAGAATAATTTACTTTTTTAACAACATTATGAATATTATTCGTTTTTTATTTATTTTTTTTACCTACATTTGTTTGATCTTATACTAAAAAACACAATAAAATATAAGCCTTTTGTGTAATTACACGAAAAGGAAAAGTAAAAAGTCCAACTAGTTTAGACTATCTCGACTTCTTTCTGATAACCCCTTAATCTGAAAGTAAAAAGGCTGTTTTGAATCAAAACAGCCTTTTCTTTTATTACTTGATGTAGTTTATTTCATTCTTTGGTTCGCTCTCATCGAGAAATCCCTGTTGTTGCATCCATTCATCACTATAAATCTTACTCATATAGCGAGATCCGTGATCTGGGAATAACATAACCACCACACTATGTTCATCAAACATTCCTTGTGCCGCATACAAGCGAGCTGCTTGTAGTACTGCTCCAGAGGTATAGCCTAAAAATAATCCTTCCGTACGAGCTAATTCTCTTGCAACTAAAGCTGAATCTTTATCTGTTACTTTCACAAACTGATCAATAACGGAAAAATCCGTAGCAGAGGGGATTAAATTTTTCCCTAGTCCTTCAATTTTATAAGGAGCGATTTCATTGGGATCTAATTCACCTGTTTCGTGGTATTTTTTTAGTACAGATCCATATGCATCCACACCCAATACTTTAATATTTGGGTTTTTCTCTTTCAGGTAACGTGCAGTTCCCGAGATGGTTCCTCCCGTTCCTGAACAACATACAAAATGAGTGATTTGTCCTTTGGTTTGTTCCCAAATTTCAGGTCCTGTTGACAAATAATGTGCTTCTGTATTTAACGCATTGAAATATTGGTTAATATAGATTGACCCAGGGGTTTCTTGGTGTACGCGTTTCGCCACTTCGTAATACGAACGCGGATCATCTGCTGCCACATTTGCTGGACAAACATATACCTTCGCTCCCATAGCTCTTAGCATATCAATCTTATCAGGCGAAGATTTATCGCTAACGGAAAGAATACATTTATATCCTTTGATTGCACTAATCATCGCAATACTAAATCCTGTATTTCCCGAAGTCGTTTCTACGATTGTTCCACCAGGTTTTAGTATTCCCTTTTTCTCAGCTGTTTCAATAATATGCAGTGCAATTCGATCTTTTGCCGATTGCCCTGCATTAAAAGCTTCTACTTTTCCATAAAAATGTCCTGCCAATGAAGCAGTAACCTTCTCTAATTTCACTAGAGGCGTTTGTCCTACAAGTGAAATCACATTATCAAAAGCTTGGATTTCTTGTTTCATTTTTCAATTTATTTTTACTGCATTTAGAACAGCATGCATTCTAAACAAAGGTATGAATTAATTCGTTTTTATTCGTATTGGATACCTTCGAGGTCAAACATGAAAGCAAACTCTTTAGCCACTTCTTTTAGCGACTCGAAGCGCCCTGAAGCTCCTCCATGTCCAGTATCCATATTGATGTCAAAAAACAACTGCTTGTCATTGGTTTTCATAGCCCTCAATTTGGCTACCCATTTCGCAGGCTCCCAATATTGCACTTGTGAATCGTGTAATCCTGTTGAGATATACATATTTGGATAAGCTTGTGCTTTTACATTGTCGTAGGGAGAATAGGATAACATATAGTCATAATATTCCTTTTCATTTGGATTTCCCCATTCGTCATATTCTCCTGTTGTCAACGGAATACTGTCGTCCAACATTGTTGTGACTACATCGACAAAAGGAACTTGTGCGATTACCCCTTGATATAAATCAGGGCGTTCGTTAGCGATTACCCCCATCAACATTCCTCCAGCAGAACCTCCTTCAGCAAATAGGTGTTTATTGGAGGTGTACCCTTGTTCAATCACGTATTCCGAACAAGCAATAAAATCGGTAAATGTATTTTTTTTCACTAATAATTTACCGTCTTCGTACCAATCGCGTCCCATATCTTCTCCTCCGCGAACGTGAGCGATAGCATAAACAAAACCGCGATCCAATAAGCTCAAACGCGTAGTTGAGAAATAAGGTTCCATGGTAATCCCATAGGATCCATACGCATACAACAAAAAAGGATTCGATCCATTGCGTTCCATTCCTTTTCGATACACCATCGAAATCGGTACTTTCACCCCATCTTTGGCTGTGGCCCAAATTCGTTCCTCGCTATAGTTGTTTTTATCAAAGTCACCCAATACTTCTTGTTCTTTCAAGATTTCTTTTTCTTGGGTACGCATATTAAAATCAATCACAGAAGAAGGCGTATTCAACGATTGATAAACAAATCTAAACTTTTCGGTCTCGAAATCAGCATTAATCTGTGCTTGTGCGTTATAGGTTTCGCTCTCAAAAGGTAAATAGTACGCTTGTTCACCTTCTTTCCACGGTTGGATTTTAATATGAGGCAATCCATTTGATCGCTCTGAAATGACCAAATAATCCTTAAAAATATCCACTCCTTCCAACAGCACATCCTCGCGGTGTGGGATTAATTCTTCCCAATGTGCACTCGATGTTTGTGTTTCTGGACAAGACATTAATTTAAAGTTATCGGCATCATCCTTATTGGTCAAGATATAAAAGCGATCGCCATAATGAGAAATCCCATATTCTACGCCTCTTTCTCTTTTTTGAAAAATTCTAAATTCACCTGTCGGATTGTTCGCTTCTACAATGCGATATTCGCTTGTCAGCGTACTTTCACTTCCGATAACCAAATACTTTCTCGATTTTTCTTTGTAGATAAAGGTGTCGAATGTATCATCTTTCTCGTGATATACTAAGACATCCTCTGCTAAAGAAGTTCCGATAACATGGCTGTAAATTTTATCTGAACGCAGGGTTACGGCATCTTTACGGGAATAAAAAAGCGTACGATTATCACTTGCCCAAGTAGAAGCGCCCGTTGTATTGCTAATAGCTAAGTCTAGTACTTCTCCAGTTATCAAGTTTTTAACGTGAAGGGTATATTCCCTTCTGGAAACCGTATCCACGCCATAAGCAACCCATTGGTTGTCTTCTGATACTGTAATTCCCCTCAAGTGAAAGTACGCATAAGGAGCAGCCATCTCATTACAGTCGAACATAATTTCTTCTGCTGCCTCTAGACTTCCTTTTTTACGCGAGTGAATTGGATAATCTTTTCCTTGTTCAAAACGAGTAATGTAGTAATACCCATTATAAAAATAAGGCACTGAAGAATCGTCTTCTTTGATGCGATTTTTCATCTCGTGGAACAAAGCTTCTTGTAGGGGCTTCGTATGTTGAGTAGCGGCTTGATAATAGGTTTTTTCTTCGTTTAAGTAGGCCAACACTTCTTTATCTTCTCTGTCATTCAACCAAAAGTAATGGTCTACTCGGGTATGCTGGTGCGCGGTTAGTTCATGCGCTATTTTTTTTGCTACTGGAGCTTGAATAGATTCGTTCATTTTTTTTATTTAAAGTACAAAAATACTAGTTTTTAATGGGCTTCCCCAAGATTTCACTGCTTAGTTTTCTCGGTACAATTAGTGCTATTTTACAGTTTTGCTTGTAGGTTTTTCTTGGTTTCCTTCAACCATTCTTCCCTTAGCAGACCAAAAACGGCACTATCTCTTCTAGTGCCATCGGTTCTGATTTTGTTTTTTCGCAAAACCCCTTCTAACGTACACCCCAAACTTTTGATAGCCGCTAAACTTCGTTTATTTTCATGATCTGCTTCAAACTCTACACGTTCAAATTGAGCTTTTTCAAATAAAAATTCAAACAGCAGATACTTGCAGTTTTTATTGACACCTGTTCCTTGAGCAGATTTACCATACCACGTATAGCCAATCGCACTTACTTTATTGCGTAAATCCATGCGATAGTAACGTGTGGAGCCGACAATTTTATTTTGTTTTTTATCCCATACCACAAACGCATAGCCTTGTTTCTCCTTTCGCATGGCCAAAGCCGCTTTGATATAGAGGATCATATTTTCATTAGTCGTAGGTTTATCCGAAGAATAGTGCCAGATATCCGATTCATGCAACGCATAATACAGCAAATCTGCTGCATATTTTTCACTTAAAGGAATCAGTTTAACGCGATCATTTTCTAAAACATACTCTTGTGCAAAGTCAAAAGACGGAAGCGTTGAAGTTTTGGACATCACAGGAGATGCAGTGTGTGACTGAGATTGAGACATAATTTAGCGTGTTGTTTGGACGGTTGTATTTGTTTTCATCGTTGTATAGCGTATTCAAATATATTCATACTTTTTGGGGGATGAATATATTTTTAACAGCATCCTAACAAAAAAAGAGATAGGGTCTAGCCTATCTCTTTTGTATATTTAGTTTACTTCTTTTATTTTTTCTTTGAATTGTGTAACTGTGTTTTCAAATGCATCGCGTAATTCGGCGGGAATAATCCCTTCTTCTGTGGAGAAATTCTCGTGAAATTTAGGTAATGCGAAGGTTTCTACTATATTTCCTCCGAAAGCGGGAAAGATCGTTTTAGCGATATTCAATGAATTTTGTGCGCCATATCCACCAGGTGAGGTAGACAACAACAACATCGGTTTATTTTGCAGTAGTTTCAAGTCCAATCGCGAACACCAATCAAACAAGTTTTTAAATGCTGTCGTCCAATTGCGATTGTGCTCTGCCATGGAACAAATCAATACATCCGCTTCTTTCAATTTGGCTAAAAAAGCTTTTACCGCTTCTGGGCAATTTTCTTTTTCACAATCCACGGAAAAAACAGGAACTATAAAATCATTTAAATCGACCAATTCAACCTCATCTTCTTGAAAAAACCCCAACGCATAAGCAGCTAATCTTTTGTTGATGGATGTGGAAGAAATACTTGCTCCAAATCCGATTACTTTTTTTTTCTTTTCCATTCTCTTTTTTTTATAGTTTATCATAGGCAGGAAAACGGGGATGAACCAATCTCTTCCATTCGGGATGTTTTTTAATATAAGCAAAAACCAGGGGACAATAAGGCATCACCATTTTATTATGCGCTTCGATGAACAGCAGTGTTTTTTCAATCAAAGCTGTTGCAACACCACGTCCTGCAAGGGCCTCTGGACTTTCCGTATGAATCAGATGAATGCGTTCTCCATCTTCTTTATAATCAATAAAAGCGGTATGTCCGTCAACTGTTAATTCAAATCTATTAGTTGCCGTATTCTGTTGTACAGCTAAAGCTAAAAACTCTTCTTTCATATTTTTAGTATTTATGAATCGTATACCACCAAAAATACGCATTATAAAAATGACAATCCTTAATGTACATTAATTTTCAGTTCTAGTGAGTATAAAATTTATTTGGTCTTCCCTTACTTTTGACATAAAACTTGAAAAGATTATACTATTTTTGTTCCAGAAAATTTTAATGTATATATTATGTTTGGCGATTTAATGGGAATGATGGGTAAATTACAAGAAACCCAAGCTAAAATTGAAGAGACGAAAAAGAGATTAGATACTATTCTAATTGATGACAAGAGTAATGATGAATTGCTTCACGTTACGTTGACGGCAAACAGAACTATTCGTTCTATCTCTATTGCTGATGAATTAATGGAGGATAAAGAACAATTAGAAGATTACCTTGTTATGGTATTGAATAGAGCGATTGAAAAAGCAACAACTATTCACGAAGCAGAATTAGCTGCTGCAGCTAAAGATGGTATGCCTAATATTCCTGGTTTAGATTTATTTAAATAGTATATGATAAGAAAATATATAGGTGCAGTTCTAGTAATTACTTCCCTTTTTGCTGCGTGTGGCAAAGACACAAAAGGTACTGAAAACTTAACAATTACGGGAAAAGTTGACGGTTTAAAACAGGGAAAAGTTTTTCTATACCACGTACAAGACACGACATTTGTTGTACTTGATTCTCTGGTTGTTGATGGTAAATCGGCAGATTTTACGTTTAAACACCACTTAGAATCACCAGAAATGTTGTTTTTATCTTTGGATCGTGGACACAGTAGTTCCATAGACAATCAACTGGGATTTTTCGCAGAACCGGGTACGATGACTATTGAAACAACATTAAAAAACTTTTATAAGGATGCGAAAGTAAGTGGATCACAAAGCAATGATCTATACAATGAATATTTAAAATCGAGAACGTTGATTACTGATCGTCAAAATGATTTGTATGTGGCCCTTTTCGAAGCTCAAAAAACAAATAATACAGCGAGCTTAGACAGCTTACAAAGTGTAAACAAGAAGCTAACGGGACGTTTATTTTTAAATGCAATCAACTTTGCTTTAAACAATAAAAACTCTGACGTAGCGCCTTATATTGCTCTTACAGAGCTTTATGATCGCAACATCAAATACTTGGACACCATTTATAACTCTTTATCTCCTGAGATAGTAAATCACAAATACGGAAAGAGTTTGAATGAATTCATCCAAGAAAGAAAAAAAGAAGAAGCGAAAGCAAACGAATAATTGTAAATTGTCCTTTTAATCCAAAAGGACAATTTTTTTTATGTCACTACAAGGTTCTCTTCAGGCGATACTCCATTTGTCAGATCAAGAAGCCCAACAAGCTTCTCGATATTTTGTTGCGCATACCTATGCCAAAAACACCCCTTTATTAGAGGTCGGCAAACAAGCCAATCACCTTTTTTTTCTCACCGATGGTTATATTCGAGCACATGCAGATTCGGATGGTAAAGAAATCACCCAATGGATTAGTTATCCGGGATATTTTATTACAGATTTAGCCTCTTGGCTTTTTCAACATCCAGCCAAATGGAATCTAACAACTTTATCTCCCGTTTCCTTGCTTTCTATTTCGAAAGCTGATTATGCCTTACTCCAACACGAAATTTCCGATTGGCACCTCAAAGAAAAGATGTTTATTGGTCATTGTTTTGATTTAATGGAAAATCGAATCTTTCAGTTCTTATCTCAAAATAGTGAAGAGCGCTATCACTCCTACTGTCAGCATTTTGAATATCTCTTCAATCACGTCCCTCATCAATACATCGCTTCCCTATTGGGAATGACACCCGAAACTCTGAGCCGATTAAGGCGCAAGAAGAGATAGGACCTTTTCTTGATTTATATCAAGAGACTTCATTTTAAAAGCCTGGATCTTTGTGTAAAATATAATACAGATGAAACTTGTTACACAAATAGAAATTAAGGCCAGTGCCGAACGCATTTGGAATATCTTACTTGACTTTGAGCACTATGCTACATGGAATCCTTTCATTTCGAACATTGAAGGAATAGCCAAACCTGGTCAACAGTTAAAAGTAACCATTCAAAAGATGCGCTTTTCCCCTATTGTTCAAATCTGCACCCCTTATAAAAAATTTGCTTGGTTAGGGAAACTAGGGATAAAAGGTCTTTTTGATGGGTATCATTATTTTGAAATCATCCCCCTTAGCGAAAATAAATGTCTGTTTATCCAAGGAGAAAACTTCAACGGACTATTAGTTCCCCTCTTAAAAAAGAAACTAAAGAAAGAAACCTTACCTGGTTTTATTTTGATGAATTGCTCCCTCAAAGATTTTATTGAAAAGGAGATAGTGAAATAGTGTATTGGTATACGGTTTTTTACCACGGTTAACTGTTAACTACCCCCCTACATCCAATGTTTATTTTCGCTTTCTATGGTAAATAACCATTGATCTTTTAGGTGTTGGAGTTGCTTGTAATCGGAGGTATTAAAATGTACAATTCCACCTGCGGTATACAAGGCTAAGCTCCCTACATTGGCTGATTTTTGCCATACTAATTGGGACACTACTATTTTTTGAATTTTATGTGGTTCTAGGATGGTATGGGTAATATCCCATGCGCCCGATTTTACAAGGATAAAATTTGGCGTAATAATCAGTCGACCGATTTTGAAATAGCGCCAAATCAATAAAGTTACCACGATAAAGTAAGTGGCTGCACTGGAAAATTTCCACGTATTTTCTACCGTATCGGAAATCAACAACAAGAAGAGTACAATAGGGATACACACCAAAAAGAAAAAGCGAAAACCAAAAAAACGATAGTTGTGTTTAAGTGTTATACCTTCCATTTCAAGGGGTTTATTGTAAATCATATCAAAAAACTCCTTGGTTTCTTCGTTGGAACAACCTGGGATTTCCAGTGCTGTTTTCTTGTTAAACGATTCTTTCCCAAAAACTTGATGAATTTTAAATCCAGCGATCCCCCATACTTTTTGAAAGTAATTGCGAACAATTTTCACCAGCTGCACACGTGAAGGTTTAATGATTGTACTTTTTGTTTGTAGTAATCCGTAAGATAAAAACAAGCTTTCATGCTGCACCACGACTTTGTAGTTGTAAAACTTAACAACAGTGCGGATGATATTGGCAATAAAAATAGCTGCTAAGAAAAATAACATCACAACTATTCCCACATATAACGTTACGCTTTCCTCTAAGAAATTGTCAATAGCCTCATCGTCAATTGAATCCCCAAAAAACCTAGACCCTTCGTATACCAGTGAATTTGCAAACAATAAGACAATCCCCATAGTATAGAGATAATTCGTTGTTGCTCCTACTTTCAATAGCGTTACTATGCTAATATGTCGAACGTTTTTAGGTGAATCTCCTGTGTGTTCAACTAATGGATCTATTGCTGTTTCTGTTGATTGGGCTAAATTTTCTTTATAGGTGAGTAAGGTCTGTTTTAATGCTTGGGCCACTTCGTGAGAAACCGATGTAATGGTTCCTTCTTTTGCCGCACTACCTGCCGAATCTATTTCGATCGAATAGATTCCCAACAATTTATTGATAAAAGATTGATTGATATTTACTTGCTGAATTTTAGCTAGTTTAATCGTTGTTTTAGTTTTATTTAGAATTCCCTTTTGAACGACAAAAGAGGCTGTATCCTTTTCAATATGAAAAGTAAAATTGCGGTAATTCAAATAGGCGATAACAAATACCAAAGCGAGAAAAAACACGACACTTACAGCAATCCAAATCAAAGCTGTTGCCCATTCTCCTTTGGTTACACGCAAGAGAATTAAAATTAAAAGCGGAAAAAAAGCACGGACAAATTTCTGTAATCCATAGACAAAATTAACGACTATCCCAATGGGTGCTTGCTTATTTGGAACATAGAAATTCATTCGGTTTCCGTATTAAGATTAGTTCCCTCAGCAGACACAGATTCCTCTTTTGTTGATGGCAATACTTGTTCAATGACAAAAGCCTTGATCTTGTCCGCTTCTTGTATGGGTAAACCTGGAATTTTCAAATCTCCAAAATTTCCACCTGCGGTAAAAAACTCGATTTGGCACAAACCAAAAAGACGCAATAAAAACCCTTCATAAATTTCCACATGCTGCACGCGATTGAATGGAATGGTAATTTGCTTTTGATTAATTAAACCTGTTTTATAAATAATATCGTGTTCTCGAACTACATATCCTTTTTTATTAACACCTGCCATTCTTAAAACAGCCATTGCTACAGCAAATACGATACTGATCGCTAGGACTACTTCTTTATACGCTACTAACAAGGCTTGCTCATCCCCTAGTGGTAAATAAAACCCAGCGGCACCTAAGGCAATCAATACTAAGGTTAAGATAAGTGTTGTGATTAGCATTACATTTTTGTATTTCGCATGTAAGGGTTCAAATTGTACAGCAACTGTAGTAGGCAATGCGGTATTTTTAATCTGTTGGTTCGTAAAGGTCTCCATAAGAAATAGGCAAATTAATAAAACAAATATATTCTTTTTCCGCTTGATCCTACTAACACTTGCTTAAACAAAAAAAATAGCCACCATATAAGATGATGACTATTTTTCCAAAATTGATTTATAGATATAGAATTAAAACTGTTTCGCTACGTTTAATTTGTAAGAGTTCTACCTTATACTAGAGCTGTAAGGTCAAGGAATTTTGTTTTCCTTGTTTCTCCAAACCATCGGTTCGCGTATTTGTTGTTGTTTCTTTTTATACTTAACAAAATGTGTACCAAAAAAGTGAGGAGATCTAAACACTTGGATTTAATCTTTCATGCCTTTGATTTAATCTTTCACGCTTGATGTATTACATTCAGCACTTAAACCAAAAAAATGTTGTATTTATATTTGAAATATTCTATGTTTGTCCTTAGATGAAAATAAATACATTACATATCACACGACAAAAAACGTACAAAGCGCTGGCTTTATTTTGTGCAGTATGGCTTATTTTCTCTACTTGTTCGATGCAAACTAGCTTAGCTCATTTACTCCATAATGACACTGTGGCTATAGAACAGACTACAAAATCCAATAAAGCAAAAAAACAGACTACAGTAACAGAACGCAGTTGTCAGCAAAATGTTGTACAGGATGACAATACCACGCTTTTACAACAAGCAGGATGGGATCTTACGAATCCTTTTATTGCGCTTTTCGTTTCTACTTTTCTATTTTTCTTCTTTGGTTTTCGCATAACTGGTGATAGAAACCATCACCCTTTATACAAAGATACTTCCCAACTTCAGGGCAAACTGCCCCTATTTATCGAGTTTCAGAATCTTAGAATTTGATTGTTGTCGTCTGATACAGATTTGTTTAGGGTAAGCTATCAAGAGCTCTCCTATACATTAGCTGTCATTTAGCGTTAAAACAATTCAACAACCAAGAGATCTATACCTAGATCTTCTTCAATTCTATTTTTCATGAAAACGAATTTTCGTTCGGCTACTTTGTTGTGGTTAACCTGTATAGGCATGATGGTACAGGCACAAGACCGCCCGGCATTAACATTGGGTAGCCTCTGGCAAAAAGTGGAGCATAATTATCCTGGTTTACAGGCACAAAATGCATTAGTAGCTTCCACAGCTAGCCAAAAACAAGCCGTAAAAAGTCAAGCTTTACCTCAATTAAAATTTCAAGCTCAAAATTCTTATGGAACTTTTGAGGGGAGTAATGGGGCATTTTTTCCACAACCTGGTTTTTTTAACGTCAGTGGAAACCCCAATTTACTCGAGGGAAGTGATCAAACATTTAATACATTTGGCTCGGCAGTCGTGGAATGGGAGGTTTTTGCCTTTGGAAAACAAGCCCAAGAAAACAAAGCGGCTACTGCACAATACAATCAATCGTTAGCTCAAAAGGATATTTATGAGGTAGAGCTCAAAAAAGAATTAGCCTATCGTCATATTAAAAATTTATATGCTACTGCTAATTACGAATGGATGCGTAAAAATGCCATTCGTTTAAAAAATATTGAAGGGATCACCAGCAGTTTAGCGTTGTCAGGCTTAAAACCTGAAGCGGATAATTTACTGGCTCATGCGTCTTACTTACAGGCAGCAGGACAACAAAACTTTTGGACAGGTACCAAACAAGCCGCTCATATTTCTTTAGTGGAGCTTGTAGGTGAATCCTTAGCTCCAATTGATTCTACAGCGGTGCAACACTTTCTTACACCTGCACTTCAACACGATTCTACTCTTGAAGCAACAACTGACTCAGAGCACCCTGTTTTACAACAGTACAAACAACAAGCCTCTTATTTTGAGCACAGTAGCAAATCTATTGCTCGTGCCTCACTACCTAGCGTCAAGCTACTAGGCGGGTATGCCCTTAGAGGAACGGGTATTCAAACGGAAACCGTTTCAGATAAATGGAAGGATGGTTTTTCTAATTCTGTTGATAACTACTTAGTAGGTATTGGATTAACTTGGAATTTTTCTTCTCTTGTTACGAATCAACACAAAAAACGAGCGCTAAACAAACAAGCGGAAAGCGCAGACAAAAAGTATACGGCCTATGAACAGGCATTGCATGCTAATATTGAAGCGAGTCAAATTCAGATCCAAGAGCAAAGCCAACAGCTCACACAAAGCTATCAGGCAGTAGAACAAGCCACGCAAGCGTATACCATGTACATGGCGCGCTATAAAAGCGGTTTAATTACCTTGACAGAATTGCTACAGATTCAACAACTGCTAGAACAAGCAGAAAAAACGCATATTGAAGCAACGCAACACTATTGGTTACAACTTGTTACGGCAGCAACACTAACAGCTAATTTCGACTTTTTATTTACTAACTTATAATATAGACTCCTTATGAATCTTATCAGATTTGCCTTAAGAAGACCTATAGTCATTCTTATTATTGTAGTGGCTTTAGGGTTCTTATCGATTAATTCTATTAAGAAAATCAATGTCGATATCTTCCCCGAAATAGAACTTCCATCCATCTATATTGCCATGCCGTATGGAGGGCTTTCACCTGCGTATATGGACGGTTTTATGGCGAATGAATTTCAAAAAGTATTACTCTTTGTTGGAGGGGTACAAAACATTGATTTTAAAAGTGTTCAAGGTTTGACCTTGATGAAGCTTTCTTTTTATCCAGGAACGGATATGGCACAAGCGGCTGGAGAAGTTTCAACCCAAGTATCCCGAGCGATGGGGTTTTTACCTCCTGGGGCCGTACCGCCAATGGTAGTTCGCTTTGATGGTAGTTCTCTCCCCGTGGGGCAACTAGTCTTTGAAAGCCCGCAGCGTTCTATTACAGAATTACAAACCATGGTTCAAACTCGAATTAGACCGATGTTTGTTGAAATTCCTGGGGTAACCGCTCCTGCACCTTTTGGTGGAAACGTGCGCTCGATTATTGTCAATATTGATCCACACGCCATGCAAGCCAATGGATTAAGTCCAGAAGAAATTACGTTGGCGATTACCAAAAACAGTCACCCATCACCTGCTGGAAATCTGCGCATTGGCGATCAAAACTTCATGGCTCCAATCAATTCGATTGCCACGAATCCGGAAGTTTTTCTCCAAACTCCAATACGCACAACAGCAGATCGAACTATTTATGTCAAAGATGTTGCCCAAGTGATTGATGCCGCGGATCAAACCACAGGATATGCTCTAATCAATGGTACGCGTTCTGTTTATTTGCCTATTATCAAAAAAGCAGATGCTTCTACCATCGATGTCGTAAAAAATCTAAAAGCTTCTTTGCCGATGTTGGAAAATACACTTCCTGAAGATGTTTCCATTCGCTATGAGTTTGACCAATCCAAATACATTGAGCGCTCCTTGACGAATTTGATTCACGAAGGAATTTTAGGTGCTTTATTTACAGGATTAATGATTTTCTTATTCTTAGGGGATACCCGTGGAGCCATTATTGTAATCTTGACCATACCTGTAGCCATCTTATCCGCTGTTGCTGCCTTATACTTTATGGGGCAAACCATCAACATCATGACATTAAGTGGGCTAGCGCTTTCCATAGGAATTCTCGTCGATGAAGCCACGGTGACCATTGAAAATATTCACCAGCATTTTGAGATGGGAAAATCCAAAGCTAAGGCTATTTTAGATGCTTTATTGGAGATTTCCATTCCCAAATTACTCATTTTACTTTGTATTCTCGCGGTATTAACTCCTGCATTTATTATGACAGGGATTCCTCGAGATATGTTTATGCCCCTATCGTTAGCGGTTGCCTTTGCTATGATCTTTTCGTTCTTGGCTTCACAAACCTTTGTTCCCATTTTAGCCAACTGGTTAATGAAGAACAAACACCTGAAGATTTACGACAAGAAAACCAAAAGACAACGCAAATTCTTTGAGCGATTCCGTTTGCGTTATTCCCAAGTTATCCGTGTTTGGCACAAGAGATCAGCGGTCCTCTTTGTTGGTTATGTAGTAGTTGCAGTTGGGTGTATTGCATTTTTATTGCAAGTTATAGGAACAGATATTATGCCGACTTCAAACAGTGGTGATTTCCAAATTCGAATTGAAGCACCTCAAGGCAGTCGAATTGAAAAAACAGAAGAAATTGTAAAAGATATCATTAGCGATATTGCGGCTGTACTCCCAGAAAACGGGATTTCCATTACCTCTTCTTTTGTGGGCATGCACCCTTCAGGAACGCCGATTAACCCGATTTTCTTATTTACCAATGCTTCACACGAAGCTGTGTTACAAGTGGCTATTGACCAACAAGTATACACGGGATCTATTGGGGAATTAAAAGAGCAAATCAGAGCCAAGGTCAGTGAAAACAGACCCGATGTTTTGATCAACTTTGAACCGATGGAATTGGTTGAAAAAATCATGGGTCAAGGTGCTATGACGCCTATTGAGGTTAAAGTAGGTGCTAGACAGATCAAAATGGCTGAAAATCACGCCAAAAAAATCGAACAAGAATTAAAGGAAATTCCTTATTTGCGCGATATTCGAATTGCAGAACCACTGGATTATCCCACCTTGCAAATTGAGGTGAACCGAGATTTATTAGGTCAATTTGGTCTAACCATGAGTGATGTTACCCGAAGCTTAGCAACGGCAACCTCATCCTCGCGTTATACCGATAAAAACTTATGGGTAGATCCCAATTCAGGTTTAGTCTTCCAAGTACAAGTTCAAATTCCAGAAGGTACTATTGACAACGTAGAAAAACTAAAAGCTATTCCATTAAAAAAAGGTAGTTTACGTCCCATACTAGAAGATGTGGCTACCGTAAATATGGTCAATGAAGCGGCTCAAGTGAATCGAAAAGGACCTAATCGCTATGTGACGGTTATTGCCAATATTCATGATAAAGATTTAGGGACAGCATCCAAAGCAGTGAAAAAGGCCATAGCCAATGTAGGAGAACCTCCTCGTGGAACGATTGTATGGACGGAGGGAACCTTAAATCTCTTGGATGAAACACTAGGTAATTTATTAATTGGTTTAGGTGTTGCGGTTATTACGATCTATTTAATGTTATCCGCTTATTACCAGTCCTTTCGCCTTCCTTTAGTTATTTTATCTGTATTGCCCGCAGTAATTGCAGGTAGTTTAATTCTCTTATCCCTCAGTGGAAGTACATTGAATTTACAATCTTATATGGGAATTATTATGTCCATTGGTGTTTCCGTATCCAATGCTGTCTTATTGATCAATCAGGCCGAATACTACCGCAAGGACATGCGATTACGCACAGTAAATGCCTCTCGTTTGGCTGCATCTTCTCGATTGCGTCCAGTATTGATGACAGCAGCAGCGATGGTTGCGGGAATGTTACCCATGTCATTAGGTTTAGGAGATGGCGGAGAACAAGTAGCTCCCTTAGGACAAGCTGTTATTGGTGGCTTAATCGCCTCCACAGTAACCATTCTACTACTACTTCCTCATTTCTTTACCTCAACAATGAACAAAGCAACAGTAGTAGATCCATCCTTAGATCCCGATGATCCAAAAAGTAAATTTCACTCACTTGAAACCCCTTAATTTTGATTTTTAATAGCTCAATTATGAAACGATATTTCATTTTATCTAGTGTTGTATTGGGAAGTGCTGTTTTAACAATAGCTTGTAAAGACCATACACCAGTAGAAACAACAGAAACAAAACCCAAAACGACACTTGACTTGCGTACCTCTCCGATACGCGAATTAAATCCTTCGTATTCCATCACCGTACCTGGAGAAATAAAACCATATGAACAAGTGGCTTTACACGCCAAGGTTAGTGGTTTTATCAAACAGCTGTATGTAGATCGAGGAGATTATGTCAAAAAAGGACAATTATTAGCGCTTTTAGAAGCACCTGAAATGAATCAACGAGCCTTATCCGACCGTTCGATTCAGGACAAAGCCCATAGTGATTACCTCTTAGCTAAACAAGTGTACGATCGATTGGTTGAGGCTTCCAAAACAACAGGTGCAGTGGCTCAAGTAGAATTGGATCGCGCACAGAGTTCGATGAACAGTGCAAAATCGGCTTTTGAATCCGCGAAAGCTAGCACAGCACAGTCCAATCAATTACAAGATTATCTGCGCATTGTTGCTCCTTTTGATGGGATTATCACTCAGCGAAACTTGTCAACAGGCTCACTGGTAGGGAATACATCCAACCAGCCCATTTTTGAACTGGCACAGCATGACAAACTACGCCTCACCTTGTCAATTCCTGAAAAACACGCAGGAGCTATTCCAGAATCGGCCATCGCTACCTTTGCCATTAGTTCATTTCCTGGAGAAATTTTTACTGCAAAACTGTCGCGATCTTCTGGCGTGCTAAACCCACAAGATCGATCTCTTACCTTAGAATTTGATCTAGACAACAAAGAACGCAAGTTACAAGGAGGAGATTACGCTCAGGTCAAAGTGGAGTTGCAACGCAAACAACCAACACTTTGGGTAGCGACAAAAAGCATCCTCAATACACAGTCTGGTAATTTTGTCATCACTAAGAAAACAGGGGATGAATTAGCGAGAATTCCCGTTGAATTGGGAGTGCAAATGGATACAATTACAGAGGTTTTCGGCGCATTACACGCTTCCGATCTCGTGATTGATAAACCTTCAGAAGATATGAAAAACGCAAAAAAATAATTTTACACATGCAACTACAACAAAAAATCAAACAATCCATCTGGGGCATTGCCTTGGCAATTACGCTAGGGTTAGGAAGCTCATCTCAGGCCTTGGCTCAGCAAAACCCTACGCCAAAAGTCAACACAACTACAACTGATGCTATTTTTATCGATGCTACTGGAAAAAAAGTATCCTTGAGTTCATTACAAGGCAAAGTCGTATTTGTCAATTTCTGGGCCACCTGGTGTCCTCCTTGCATCAAGGAGATGCCGTCTATTGAAACCTTAAAAAATAAAATGAAAGGAAAAGATGTAGTCTTTCTTTTAGTCGATGTAGATGGCAACTACGAAAAAGCAAAAGCTTTTATGGAGAAGCGAAAATTAGACCTCCCCATTTACATTCCAGCTACATCGGTCTCTAGTACCTATCTAGGTTCTTCTATTCCAACTACGATTATCTTTGATAAGAAAGGCAATATGATTCAGCGTATTGTCGGGGGAGTTGACTTTGCCTCAGAAGAGGTAGAGCAATTCATGGAACAAGTTTTAAAACTGTAAATTCATTGTTTTCAAATAGTTATATTTGAGGCTCACTGCTTGTCAGTGGGCCTTTTTTTATAGCATAAAAAAAGTTTTTATCCCTTCTACTAAAAACACTTCTAACATTAATTACTTACTTCCATTGAATTAACAACAATAAAAACATCTCTTAACTAAAAACAAAAGAATAAAGAAGCAGTTATAACTTAATTTGTTGAAAAACAAATAATTCTCACTTTTTACCTCCAAATATTAAGTTTAAGTTAATTTTTTGTTTATTTTAGCAAATACCAAACAACAACAAAAACGATTCATTATGACGATTCTATATTTATTTCCTATTCTACTCGGTAGTATAGGTTTCATAAATCTTCTGTTTCATTATAAACAAGTGCATCTTGTGGGGTATAGAAGTCACAATGCTATTAAAGATGATAAACATTGGCGCGTAGCGCAAAGAACAAGTAGTTCTTCTTTAATTGCTGCAAGTGCATTCTTACTTTGTTTGAATTTTACGCTAACGCAATTTGAATACGCCTTACCAACACAACAAGCGATCATGATTACCGCTAATATTTTTTGTGTTTTGTATACTATTATCCATACAGAAACTGTATTGGAAAAATTAGATCAGAAAATCAACCAAAACTATATTCAAAAATAATTTCAATTATTATTATTTCTTCCTCTTTCTTGTGCTAACGATTACAACAGCCAGAAAAACATTTACTTTGCTTTAAATCACTACTACTACATTAGTCAAGAAAGAGGTTTTTTATAAATAATATTATTTTACTTACGTTAAAAAAGGTGTGGACTTACAGGTAGTTCACACCTTTTTTATTGTTGACTGTTAACAGCACTAGGCTGTTAACCATAAAAAAACTTTACTTTTTTAAAATAATTTTCATTTTAAACTAAATTTTATTAAATTAGCCTTTAATAAAATTAAACAATTTGAAAACAAAACACAAATTACCTACTCATTGTCCGAGTTGTAATAATAAATTACACGTTACGCAATTAGCTTGTGAAAGTTGTGAAACAACCGTAGGCGGGCAATTTAATCTTCCTCTACTCTCTCAATTAACTCAAGAGGAGCAAGACTTTATTTTGCAGTTTTTTCTTTACAGTGGTAGTTTGAAACAAATGGCACAACAAATGAACATCAGCTATCCAACAGTGCGAAATAAATTAGACGATATGATTGAGCATATTAAAAAACTACAAGATCAATAAACTAACTACTAACCAACACAACGACCAACTTTATGAAAACCGCAATTACAAAACCTTTTGAAACCCTTCAAGAAACCAAACTCTTGTTGATTGGGACCCTTTTTTTACTTGCTGGATCCTTTTTTGCTTTTTTGACGAATACGCGATTCGATGGCGTTTTAGATATGCATCTTACCTCTCAAATAAAATGGCATCAACCGCTATTAGACAATATAGTAAATATACTGTGCTTAACTGTTACCCTGTTTTTACTCTCGCGTTTTTTACCAACCAAAGCTCGTTTTATTGATATTCTCAATGTAGCACTCATTTGTAGAATTCCTTTTTATTTTTCACTGTTTGTTAATATTGGAGGAATCCAACTCGAGACCACTGATTTCTTACTAGCCAATTTGCATAACCCCATGGCGATCAAAGACCTCCCTGTTATCAACCTCTTGATCTTTGGACTAGGTGCTTTAATAACTCTTACAGCCATTGTTCTTATGGGGTTCTTGCTCTATAGAGGATACCGAAATGCGACGAATTCCAAACAGGCCTCTCACCATGTATTACTTATTGTAGCCGTATTAATAGCTGAAACAATAAGCAAATTTCTGGTTTATTTATACTAACGCAAACATGAAAAGAGTACTACTACAACCTTTCACCTATGGACAAGAAAATAGGCTTTTACTTGTAGGTCTTAGCATAGCTTTACTCGGTTGCTTCGTACAATTAAGCACATCAATTCGCTTTTTCTCTACCTTCCAAATCGAAAATGTATCGAGTCAGCCTACTTTTTCTCAAATACTAGGTGATTTTGGAATTGCAACCCTACTGTTGACTTTAGCCCTTTTTGCGTTAGGTTACTTCATTAATTCTAAAACCCGATGGATCGATATATTCAACACCGTACTTGTAGCAAAGGTATTGCTATCTCCTTTACTCCTAATTCCCTTGGGATATTTGCTAAAAAAAAGCGATGAACTCAATGTGATATACAGCATACAAAAACAAACCATTGGTGTTGCCCTAACGACCTTTCTGTGTCTAGCGCTCTTTTCAATTTTTGTTATCCTATTTATATGCTTTGGCCGATACCTCTATCAAGGATTCAAAACAGCAACACATCTAAAAAAGAAAGTACACCTCATTTTATTTGTCCTACTTGTTATTTGTGTTGAACTGTGTACCCCAATCTTAACAACCTTATATTAATTATGAAAGCATTACTTTATTTTTTCATTTTTTTATTCAGTGCGATGCTAGGCTTTGCACAGACACCTACGGTCAAAGAAATTGCGATTGATCCGCAGTTACTAGGTGATCTATACACTACAACGACCCACAACGAAAATCTCGTTATTATTGTACCTGGATCGGGACCAACCAATCGCAATGGCAATAACTATATAGGAATAAAAGGCAATTCCTATAAAATGCTAGCGACAGCACTAACTGCTCACCAACTGGATGTATTTACCTACGATAAACGCCTTATTGCGCAAATGAAAGCCAATCAAATCAAAGAAGAAGATGGACGCTTCGAAGATGGCGTAGCTGACTTAGCTTTGATTGTTGATTATTTTGCTTCTCAGTATTCCCGTATCACCTTAGTGGGACATAGCGAGGGTGCTTTATTAGCTAATCTACTAGCAAACAAGTCTACCAAAGTCGCAAAATTCGTCTCCTTACAAGGACCAGGGACAACTGCTGATCAAATCATTTATGATCAAATCACACAACAATTCCCCGCTTTAGGGACCAAAATAATTGAAATCAATGCGGCCTTAAAAAAAGGGCAAACGGTAGAAAATATTCCTCCTATGCTTCAGGCTTTATATCGTCCTAGTGTACAACCTTATCTAATTTCATGGATACAATATGACCCTAGTGTCGAAATAGCGAAAATAAAACAACCCGTCCTGATTATTGATGGGGATAAAGATCTACAAGTTCCTGTCAAACAAGGAGACTTATTGAGCCAAGCGAATCCCAAGGCTAAACGCGCTACTTTAAAAAATATGAATCACGTCTTAAAACAAATAGAGAAAGACGAAGATAATATGAAAAGCTATGGAGATCCTTCTTTTCCACTACATCCCGAACTTGTTTCAACCCTTGTTTCTTTTATTCTAACGCCTTAATATAAACTTATGTCAGACAGTCTCTTTCCTTACTTTTTTTTACCTGTTATCTACATTTTTGTTGGATTACTTACGCCAAAATGTAAACATATTGGTCCAGTGGGGTATCGCACACCGCGCAGCATGAAAAATCAAAAAAATTGGGATTTTGCTCAAAAATTAAGTGGTAAATATATGCTGATCTTGGGCAGTGTTATACTCCTTGTCAATGTACTATTTTACTTTGCTATTTTTCCTCTGGCTCATTTTCAACTATGGAATATGATTGCTATTACTGGAGGTACACTGCTCGTAATTGCCTATACTGAACTGCGCTTATATCAATTCGAAAAAAACAAATCGCACTAAACGACTAGGAGTGCCATTTCGCGTAACTGTTGTACGGGCTTGGAATACCAAAAGGGTTCAAAGTCCGTAGAACAAGTAGTTTCAAAACTATTTTTCATCTCTTGGTAAGTCTTGGTTTGCGTGGTACTTCCCTTTAATTCTTCGATAAAAGCGGCAAACCAGTCTCCTTCTTCTCGATTCAGACTAACCGTAAGCGTATCATTCTTAGTGTAAAAGATGAGATTGACCATCTCAAAAACATTTCCTTTTTTCTTTTTCTCGAAATACTCTTTATATGGATACGTCCCCAACCAAATAATTTTTTGATTTCCTCTGTACGTAGGCAAATGCTCACTTTCCAAGCAAGTCGCAATATAATCAGGTGGAATGGATGTACGGGGTACTTTGAAGTCAAACCATTCATTCAACGGCCAATCCAAACACATGCCATGCATATAGTTAAACAAGGATTTCTTTAAGCCAAAGGAAAACTTATCGTGAATGGCTCCATTCATTTCTACGTGGGGCACATCATTATTGGCAAAAGCACTGTCTTCTGTTTTTTGTGCAATGACTTTATATTCTTCGGGATTCATTCCTACGGGAGAATGGGCTGTCATCGCAAATTGATGCCAAAAGCCCGATTGCATAATCCCAGCTTCAAACAACTGACGAACCATTTCCAAACTGTCGATGGTTTCTTGTGCTGTTTGTGTTGGAAATCCATACATCAAATAGGCGTGTACGAGAATACCAGCTTCGGTAAAATTTCGATTCACCCGTGCCACTTGTTCAACGGTTACTCCTTTTTCAATGAGTTTCAACAAGCGATCAGACGCCACCTCCAGTCCACCTGAGACGGCAATACAGCCCGAAGCCTTTAACAAAAAACACAAATCACGCGTAAAGCTCTTCTCAAAGCGGATATTGGTCCACCAGGATACCGTAATTTTTCTTCGGATAATTTCCAACGCCACTTCACGCATCAAAGCAGGCGGTGCTGCTTCATCAACAAAGTGGAATCCCGTTTCGCCTGTTTGTTCAATTAACGTCTCCATGCGATCGACAATTAACTTGGCCGCAACAGGTTCGTATATTTTAATATAATCTAAACTGATATCACAAAACGTACATTTTCCCCAATAGCATCCATGTGCCATGGTTAACTTATTCCAACGTCCATCGCTCCACATGCGATGCATCGGATTGACAACCTCAATGACAGAAATATAATCATTGAGCTTGAGATCGGAATAATCAGGTGTTCCCACTTCCGCTTGTTTATAATCGCGTTTTAATGGGTTATTGATGTAGAGCACCTCATTATCTTGACAGATAAATGTGCGTTTCAATTCCGCTTGATCGATTTTTCCCTCTACGTGTAGGATTAAGTTTTCTAATGGAGCTTCACCATCATCCAACGTAATAAAATCAAAAAATTCAAATACACGTGCGTCAGATAACGAACGGAGTTCGGTATTGGGATATCCCCCTCCCATGGTAATTTTTATTTCGGGATGGTTTTGCTTGATCCATTGGGCGCAACGAAAGGCACTATAGAGATTCCCTGGAAAGGGAACTGAAAACCCTACAATTTTTGGGTTAGATTCCTGCACTAAAGGGGCTAAAAGCTCTAACGTTAATTCATCAATAAACGTTAAGGGTTGCTGCAGGGAGTGATATAGTTCGTCAAATGTATGCGCTGATCGTCCCAATCGCTCTGCATAACGACTAAAACCAAAATGTGGATCAATTGTATCGACAATAAGATCGGCTATATCTTCTAAATACAAAGTAGCCAAATGCTTGGCTTGATCCTGAATCCCCATGGATCCAAATGCCCATTCCAATTCTTCTAACTGATCGAATCGGGAAGCACGGGGTAAAAAATCTTCTTTTATAATCGTATGCGCAAATGTGGGATTTTTCCCCTGTAAAAATTTAATTACCGCCTCAATTGTAGCAATATACTCCGATTCCAAAGCCAACATGCGATGCGTATTTCCATTAACCTCTTCCACAACGGAGTGAATATGATCAAATAAGCGTGTCATGCCCTTTTTGCTAAAAAGCTTCAAAATCACTTCTATTCCCAAATCACTATGGTGACTAGAAATGTTTAGTGTATTCAAGAATCCCTTGATATAAGCTGTCGCCGGATACGGTGTATTCAGTTGTGTAAAAGGTGGTGTAATTAAAGTAATGGTTGTTTGCACAGTACAAAATTTGAAGAACAAAATTACCTACAATTTTTCACACTAGATAATATTTTATTTTTTTCTATTCTCACTCGTTATTTTAAGTTAAATTTAACTTATATTTACGATTCAACAACTTAAAAAAATAGTCTTATGAAGAATTTTTATCTATTAGTACTATTAATATTTTCAAATTTAATATATTCTCAAAGAATAAACCCAGAGGATGTTATCCTAATTTGTTCAAATCAAGAAATCGTAGGAGAAACACCTCAAAACACGATTTACAACGACTTATTAACGGGTTGTAGCGGTCCATTCTCTCCTTTGACGAGTTCACTTGCTTTGTTTTTTGTCGAAATAGAATCTGGGAGTACCTTTACTTTCACCATCAGTCCACAAGGTCCTATTGATTACGATTTTGCTTCTTGGCAAAATCCCGATTTTACGAATTTAGGTTTATCTGACCGAGGATCTCAAAATGATGGAGTAAACACTCGTTTATACGATATTGGGCTATCGCTAACCGAAACCATGACATGCGAAGCACCAGGTGTACAGCCAGGAACTGGCGCAGCCACTGTACCTGGTTTTGTACGTTATTACGATGTGCAGCCGGGAGATGGAATTTTAATTGCTATCAACCGCTGGTCACCAGAAGATGCAGGTTTTACTCTTTCATTTGGAGGAGATGCTGTATTAAACTGTGATATCTTAGGAAAAACGTATGAAAAATGTGATTTGGATCACGACAAAAAAGAAGCTTTTGATTTACAACCCATTAGAGATGAAATCAATAATATCAACAATACCTTTATCATTGATTTTTTTGAGTCTATTACCGATGCAAGAGATATCAATGCTACAAATAGTTTACCTTCTCCTTATGTTGTAAGTGTAGAGGATCACACAAAGAAAATTTACGCCCGATTTAAAAGAAGCAATGGGCTCTATGTAAAAACAATAGAAATTACCCTAATTGTCAACGAACAACCTAAAGTACCGGAAGAAGCGTTAAAAGATGCGTTGTGTTATCAAGAAATTAAAGAGGGTAAAAAAGTAGCTACTTTCGATTTAACGAAGTTTGAGGAGCAACTATCAGAAGGACATATCAATCCCATTACATTTACCTATTTAGAACCCATGGGTGATGCAATGCGACCAATAACCAATCCTACGGCCTTTATAACTAGTGGGCAAAAAATCGTTATTCACATGGATATCAATGACAAATGTACTGCTGAAACAACACTAACCTTAACAGTCAATGATTTGGGAATCGAACCGATTTCGCTTACTTATTCTGAGCTTTGTGGAATCGAAACCGCAACGGGAATTCAATACAATCTGAATCAAACCATTCCTTTTTTATTGCAAAATAAAGATAAAGAAAAATTTAATTTACAGTTTTTCACCAGTCGTCAAGAGGCAGAAAACGAGAGCAATGAAATTGAAGATCCAACGAAACACCTGGTTCCTTATGATCAAGTGCAAACCATTACGGTGAAGATCAGCGACGATAACACCTGTTTTACTTTTTCCGAGATTACCTTAAACGCTATGCCGAGATTTAGAATAGAAAATCAAGTAAGCACTACGTGTACTCCTTATCCATTGCCTAATTTGCCAGAGGGGTATTCCTACTATTTAAAAGCAAATGCAGAAGGAGAAACATTGGAAGGTAATAATCCGGACCATATATACTATGGACCAAAAACAATATACATTCACGCCAAAAAAGAATATGATTTACCGGCATTAAACGATTGTACATTTGAAGACAGCTTTACCATTACAACAGAAGGTTGTATCATTCCCAAGGGAATTTCACCTAATGGCGATGGGAAAAATGATTTCTGGGATTTAACACCTTATGGCGTACTCAACTTGAAGATTTTCAATCGCTACGGAGTTGAAGTATACACAAAAACAGGAGGATACAAAAACGAATGGTATGGACAATCCAATGGCAATAGCAAATTACCAAGCGGTACCTACTGGTATTACTTCGAAGGACTTACTGGCGTTTATACCGGATGGATTGAATTAATCTATTAATATTTGAAATAAAACCGTATTTTTACTATACTTAAAAAGTTTTACTATGCTTTAGTAAAACTTTTTTTTTAAAACAAACTTTCTAATTGACCTTGTGTCTTATGCAAATACCTACTATTACATTTCAAAATTCGGGTTACTTTTCCAAGTTGATGGTGGACTACCTCAACCAAGAAGAACACATCAAACCTTTATATCAACATTTTCCAACGTTGGAGAATTTTAAACTTCAACTCCAAGCCAAGCAAAACCATTTTTCTAAAGAAAAGCGCCTTGTGCTACACGATGCGTTACTAGAACAATATAAAACGATTTCCCCTTCTGCTGCAACGCTACAAAACATAGCACTTTTACAAGAGGAAAATACATTTACCATTACAACAGGACACCAACTAAACTTGTTTACAGGTCCGTTGTATTTTTTGTATAAAATTGTTTCGACTATTAACTTAACCGTTCAGTTAAAACAACAATATCCTGACTATAACTTTGTTCCTGTGTATTGGATGGCCACAGAAGACCACGATTTTGAAGAAATTAATCACTTTTATTTCCAAGATAAAAAAATCTGTTGGGATCAAGAAAGCAAAGGTCCTGTAGGCCGATTGAGTACCGCTACTTTAGACAAGGTCTTTGACGTATTTAAAGGACAATTAAACGCGGGAACGAATGCTAAGAAGTTAAAAGAACTATTCGAATCCAGCTATTTACAACACGACAACCTAGCTGATGCTACTCGTTATTTAGCTAATACGTTATTTGAAACCCATGGATTGGTTATCGTAGATGGAGATCACTGTCAATTAAAAAAACTATTTGCCCCTGCTGTACAACAAGAGTTACTACAGCAAAGCGCCATACGAGAAGTAGAAAAAACCTATGGTATTCTACAAGATTACTTTATACAAGTAACACCGCGTGATATCAATTTATTTTATATTCAAGATGGCCTTCGCGAGCGAATTATCTGGGAAGACAATCAGTATAGGATCAATAATACCAAGCTTTCGTTCACCAAAGAAGAAATTCTCTTGGAACTGGAAAATCACCCAGAGCGATTCAGTCCCAATGTTATTTTACGTCCTCTTTATCAAGAGACCATCTTGCCTAATTTATGTTATATTGGTGGTGGTGGTGAATTAGCGTATTGGTTGCAATTAAAACCGGTTTTTGATTTGCATCAGGTCGATTTTCCTATGCTGTTGTTACGAAATTCTGTTTTACTTGTCACTGAAAAACAAGTAAAAAAAATGGAAAAATTACAGCTCTCATGGGCTGATATGTTCACCTCTGCTGAAACCTTGCTCAACACCAAGTCAGCGGCCTTATCTGATGTTACTTTTGACTTTGAAAATCAACGCCAACGCTTACAGCAACAATTTGATGCATTGAGAATACTTGCTAAAAAAACCGATGCTTCTTTTATTGGTGCCGTAAATGCTCAAGAGAAAAAACAGCTCAAAGGACTGGATCACTTAGAAAAGCGCTTGCAAAAAGCAGAAAAGAGAAAAAATAAGGAAACCCTCGATCGAATCCTATCGATTCAACTGGAATTGTTTCCTAAGAATAGCCTACAAGAACGCTATTACAACTTCGCTCAATTCTATCAAGAGACAGGCGACACCTTATTGCAAAAGCTATTTGATCAATTAAAACCTTTATCACACGATTTCGATATCATCGAACTATAAAAAAACGCAAAGCTTAAAGCTTTGCGTTTTTTGTTGGTACCCACTTTGGATCCCTATTTTTTAGTATAGCCCATTCCTCTAGAAGTTGGCCATACTTCTTTAAAACCGTATTGTTCATACAACCGATAGGCTTCGCCATCGGCAATTAAATTAACATAACAAGAATCAGGAATATTCGCTTGAATATACGCATCTAACTTACTCATAATTAACTTGCCTAATCCCTTTTTTTGATGAGCTGGTAAGACGCAAATATCCACAACTTGACAGTGACAAGCACCATCGCCTACTAGGCGTCCTATGCCTATAATTTCATTGTTGTTCCCTACATCTAACACAACAACACAACACAGGGAATTTCGCAATCCAAGGACTGCTGCTTCTTGTGTTTTGGGAGATAATCCCGACTGTACACGTAAGGTACAATAGGTTTCTACGTCAGGGGTTTGGTATATTACTTGGTAGTTCATTTTTTTGTGCGGTTTGTTATTTGCTCTTTGCGCGGTTTGCTCTTTGCGTGGCTTGTAAACTATTAACTGATTGCCGTAAACCAAAAAGGAACCATGTGGTTCCTTTTTGTTAGCTCTGTGCTATATCTTCTATATGTTCTTCTTTTAAGGTCAATTTCACTTTTTCAACTGAGTTTCGATACATATTCATCACTTCGCCCGTATAGTGCTCTAAATCGACGATATCGCCTTCTTTAAGCTCTTGATCAGGACAAACTTCGCTGATTAAGCCTGCTAATGTATCATAATGTTCACTCTCTTCAAATCGGAAAGGCAACCAGCGATTGATATCTGAAATATTAGAGTGAGCATCGACCATGTATACGCCTTCTTCAACAGCTACAACAATCGGTTCTTCGTTGTCATATTCATCTTGAATTTCGCCTACTAATTCTTCAAGGATATCTTCCATGGTAACAATACCTGTAAACTCCCCAACTTCATTGGTTGCAATGGCCATTTGAAGGTGTTTTGCCTGAAACTGTTTTAATACATTCTTAATCAAGGCATTTTCAGAAATATAAATTGGTTCACGCATTAAAGAAGCTAGAGAAACATCCTCTTTTTCTTTAATAATCGCTTTCATCAAGTCTTTTGTATAAATTACACCTTTGATATCATCTAAAGAGTCATCGTAAACAGGAAAACGAGAATATCCTTCTGTAATGGCGTAATCAATAGCATCTTTTACGCTTGTATTAATTTCAATCGCTGAAACATTTTTACGCAGCATTTGAATATTGTTTACACGTCTATCGTCAAACTCGAAAACATTTTGAATTAACAGGCGTTCTGTTTCTTCAATCGCACCACCGGCTTGACTTTCGGTGATAATCATTTTTAATTCTTCTTCTGTGTGGATATCTGCACCATGTACAGGGGTAATACCAAACATGCGCAAGATTCCATTTGCCAACCCGTTCATCAACCAAATAATCGGTCTAAACACAAAGTAAAATACGCGCAAAGGCAAGGCAATGGAGAACGTTGTTTTTGTTGGAAAATGAATGGCAATCGATTTAGGGGCCAATTCTCCAAACACAATGTGTAAAATAGTAATGATCGCAAATGCGATAGGGAAAGAAACACTTTTAGCTACTGAATACCATTCTGGTCCGGTCATACCGAATAACTCAAATACCTTCATGATAACAGGAGTCAATGAACTTTCTCCAACCCATCCTAATCCTAGTGAAGCTAAAGTAATACCTAATTGAGTTGCTGCTAAATAAGCATCTAGGTTTGCCACGATATTTTTTGCAACTCCTGCTACTTTAGAATTTAATTCTTGGTGTACTTCAATCTGTGAAGTTCTTACTTTAACGATGGCAAATTCTGCTGCAACGAAAAATCCATTTAGGAATACTAAGAATAAGGTAAGCAATAACTTACCGACTGAAATTTCTTCTGGTACAATACTAACGTTAGCTAATATTGTCGTGATCTGGGGGTATGTGTCCATTTTACAAATTCAAAAGGTCCTGGTTAAACTTTTTAAGGACCTATAAGGCGAAGTTTTAGTTTCATCGCCAATTCATATCAAAATTAATAATTATTTTGATATAATATCAAGGTTAGCACTCGTTTTTTTTGCAACGAGCAATTAACTAGGTATCAAGGGAGTAAACAAGTCTCATTTCGCATTCCGTCCAGGAGTACTTGTACTTCTAAATCTATTAATATCACATTGATTTTGCATCAAAATGAAAAGGTAGCATATTAATTAGGGAAGGCGAATAGCATACAATTCCTTCAGCTCCCATAAAAAACAACTCTATGGGCTGTGCTTGTTTCACTTCATACTCCAAAATACTCTGTCTACATGCCCCACAAGGAGGGATCGGATGATCGGTTACTTTTAGGTCTGAAGTTGCCGAAATGGCTATTTTTAAGATTCTCTTACCTGGATGTAGAGCTCCTGCTTGAAAAATCGCTGTACGCTCTGCACATAAACCTGAGGGAAAAGCGGCATTTTCTTGATTTGAGCCTAACACAACTGTTCCATCTTCTAAAAGCAATGCAGCACCTACTCGAAATTGTGAATAAGGAGCATAGGCATTTTTTCTAATTTCAACCGCTTGTTGCATTAGCACTTGGTCTTGTTGTTCCAAAGCTGCTAGAGATTCATACTCAATAAAGGTTGTTGTAACTTCTATTTTCTTCATAACTCAAACAATTAGAGATAAAAAATCCAAACTCGTTTTTAGTTTAACGGTTTGGATTTAGTTACAAATATAATACTTTTCTATTTATCCTTTGTGATAGGTCTTTCTTCCTAAGTCGATACTCAATGAAAAACGCAGCGTATTTTCAAGTGGATTCGTTACTTTCGAGGTAGAGAATAGGTAAGATAGATCAACTGTAATAGCGCTATATTTAAATCCAGCCCCTAAAGTTGCATACTGTCTAGCTCCTTTATCTTTATTCTCGTTGAAATATCCTGCACGAAAAGCGAATACATTATCATACCAATATTCTGCTCCAAATGACCACGCAATTTCCTTCATTTCCTCACTAAAACCTCCTGGCGCATCACCAAAAGATTTGAATATGCCTTTGAACCAACCAGTATCATTGTACTTATCTCTTGCTTCTGTATTCGTTCTATAATCACTAGGAGGTGTTGGCACTAACAGCTTGTTAAATTCAGTTGTTAATGTTAGCGTATTGTAATCATCTAATATAAAATCAAATCCTGCACCAAGTTTTAAATTGGCTGGTAAGAAATCTCCAGTAGGTCTGTCACTATAGCTAATTTTAGGACCTAAGTTTTGCAAGTTAAATCCAAATCTCCAACGACCATCAAAATCAGCAAAAGACATGCGATCTGATTGATAGAATCCCGAGATATCCACCGCAAAAGTACTTGCGCTTGATGCATCTCCATCGCCTGTTTCTGGATATTTTAAACTCGAATTGATAAAACGCCCCGTTACGGCTCCTGAAAAATTCTCACTTAATTTCAAGGCATAAGAAGCGTCAATAGCAAACTCATTGGGTTTTCGTGTATAGTTATTACCAGGATTTCCATCTGTAAACGTCACTTCTCCCATTCCAAAATAGCGAAATCCTACCGCAAAAGCACTTCTTTCATTGTATTTGTTGTAGTAGTTCAATTGACCTAATGACATATCACTTGCCAATTTTGCCATATAAGGGGTATAACTCAGCGCTATCCCTTGATCCTTCTTAGCAAAAGCGTATTTTGAAGCATTGTGTTGTTGTGAAAAAACATCTGATGAAGTAGCAACTCCCATATCGGCCATACCTGCTGCTCTAGCATCCGCTGTAATGGTTAGAAAGGGAACTCCTGTTGTAATCGGATGCATTTCTGTTTGTGCATACAAGGCAGATCCACCTAGTACAGATAAAACGAATGCTGTTATATTTTTCATCCAGTAATGTGTGTTAATATTGTACAAATATAATTGTTTTCTAAAGTATAACTAATTTTTCTATTTTCTCGACTTTTTTTCCTGTCTGCGTAGAACGTACGGTCATGCGGTAGATATAAACCCCTTTTCCGATTCGATCGCCAAAGTCATCGCGTCCATCCCATTGAATCTCGCGGCTTAAATTTCCTTCTGTCACAACCTGTTGGTTAATTGTTTTTACAATTCTCCCCGCAATTGTCATGATTTGAACCTGTACATCCAAAGGTTCTAATGGTCGGTTATGGGTAAACCAGAACTCCGTATAGCTAACAAATGGATTGGGATAATTGAGGACATGTTCAATTTTTAAAGCTTCATCCTGTTTAACCAAAAACTGTATTTCATTGGTAGATAAATTATTGTAAACATCCCATACCTTAAATTGAATCGTATGTATTCCTGGTTCTAGATCTTTCAACTGATAGGTTACTTTTCCCTTTCTGAAATTGTCGACTTCTGTCTCATAATAATCATTGAGTACCACAGCCTGTTCTTCTTTGTCATCGACAACAATAACGATATCATGTCCAATCCCACTGGCGGTATTTATACCACTCTCATCTTCAACAAACGCAAGAAATATTGGATTATTGTCCGTTAATCCACCTGAAACGAAAGATTCATTGTCCATATACAGCTTTGCTAAAGGTGGAGTAGTGTCTTTTGGTGCATTTTCATTCAATCCGCCGATCACCAATTCATCATTACTTCCCGTGTATTCTATCTCATTATTTGCCGAATAAAAGCTCACTTTGCCTTTGCCTTCATTCAAGCGAATATCTTTAGGCATAATAAAATCAAAGGAAAAAGCGCCATTTTTGACACTGGCATTTCCTCGAAACACCACTTCTCCTAGTGTTTGAAAATCCATTAAAAGCGTTCCTTCACTTGTTGCTACATTGTCATTCCCCAAGGTCTTTTTATCCAGATACTTATCAAATACCTCAACAGCTAAACTTCCCGTAAACGAATCGACTAAGTTGTCTTGTTCATCTTGTACCTCGCCTTTCATCTGTACATAATCCAAGGCTTTGACTGGTTGCTGCTCTGTTTGTTGTACCTCTTCCTCATTTACCTTAGACAGTACAACCTTTAATTGAGGGAGAGCGAGTTTTAATGCAGGATCTCCAATAAAAGACACTACATTTTTATCTCTATTCGTGTATTGATTCTTGGTGTGTCTCAAGGCATCCGCTACAGAATAAGTAGTTGAATTCTCAAAAAATAAATCCGTAAACGTGCGGTTTAACAATCGTCCAATATCGATACCAATCTCTCGCGTTGTCCCCACCAAGGCGATCGCTCCTCCTTTATTATTCTTATAAAGTACCTCTCCTCCACTCATATAATTAGGATCATCAAAGCGACTAAACTCACAGGTAATAATTGAAAATACTGGATATTTGTTTTCATTGGTTAATTTGCGTGCATCTTCAATAGTAAATACGCGCTCTTGTGAAAGTCCATCTTCTCCTCCATGTCCTAAATAATTGACAAATAGCGCTCCTTTTTCAATAGCATCTAGGAAATCCATACGCGCTTGCGGATAGCGATTCCCTCCTGCAGCTGTTTCTTGTACATAAGCATCCAAGTAGATTTTCTTTGCATTAAAAAAAGGATGGTTGGCGACAATGCGTTTGACAATTGTATCCGTTTCAACTTGCAAGACATAGTCCGTTTCTTTATCCACATCATCCGCCATCGCAATTAAATTATTTTTCCAGCGCCCTTTTGCCTCTTCTCCATAATAAGCTCTTATTTTTTGTACTGCTTGATTGGCCTCATCTAAATTGCTGACCAACATTCTTCCTACAGTCACGTCAATTCCAAAAGCTAAATTGTACATATCGCCTTCACCTTCATCCAACAACCCATAAAAATCATCCGACATAAAAGTGGTATACATCGAAAAATTTGCATTGCTATTTTGAGCTTTTTTGTTTTTATTCATCCCATAGTGCAAGGGAACAATGTTTGTATTTTGCTCCACGCGTTGCTTGTAGTCATACGATCCCGTTCCTACTATATTAAGGTATTTTAGCTCACTGCCTTTTTGTTGCATCACATCCGAAACATAACGAACAAAATTTCGAATAGCTGTTCCGTCTTGTTGCCCTGACGAAAACTCATTGTAAATCTGTTCTACTGGTACAACCAAGGGATTTAACTTGCTGTATTGACGGTGAAACTGCGCCAATTGTTGCGCTGCTGGTACCAAAGCTTCATTTGTAATAAGGAGATAATCTATCACTGCTTGAGCATGTACAATCCCTTTGAGGTCCTGATTGCGCACACGACTAGCATTGACCATTTTCGGAAGGTAATAATCAGATGGTATTTCAACTTGAAAGTATTGTGTTGTTCCCCCTTGCGTTTTAAAGCTAAATTGAGGTTGATTATTTACCGAAACGACGCGAATAGCACCTGGATCTGTTACCTCCCAAATTCTATTTACTGCGTCAGTTTGAGTCAAGCTCCAACGCACTACACCATCCACAGTTCTTGTTTTGGCATTGGAAAAACGATACTGTTTGTTACCTCCAACTAGTGAACCTGTGTATAAAAACTCAAGGTAATCTAAATACCCCATTGAATTGGGAACGCCTCCATTTTGATAGGTTATCGTTACCTCTGCAAAAGGCGAACTCAAATACTCTTCCTTTTCCAAAAAGCTCTCATAAGCCTTGGTTGTCGCACTGCGTATAGGAAAAAAAGAAACTCCCCCTGCGTATCTGCGGTTAATATCAAAAGAAAAAGAAGTATTTCCATAGGAGCTTGAAGCGGTATTCACCCCAAACGTAACAGGTACATTGGTTTTCAAATGCAAGAGTTCTAAGGAAAAACTGCGTTCATTGACCAAACCAAACTCTTCTCCAAACCACTTACGTCCAAGCTTTCCTATATTAACCAAATCTTGTTCATGAAATACACGACCATCAAATTCTGTAATAGTTTCAACCTCTCTTGCACTAGGCTCAACAAAATCTGCTATACGCAATCCTTGCTGTTGTCCATAAGTCAGCAGGTAAATTGCTTCATCCGTATATAAATTTTGATAGGTTAAGCTTTCTTCATTCCATTGATCTACGCCTGTAGCATAAAATAAAATATAATCATCCGCAGCTAGAGTACCCTTAGCTTCCCCATGCACATAAATACTATTTTCTTGCAACTCTACTGGATAATCTGCTTGATTGACGATGGGCAACATACGTCCCCCATGTCCATAAATCTGAATGGTACGCGGATCAACCCCTTGTGGAACTCCTAATTGGCTCAAAAAATTGCGATCCAATTTGTAAATACCTGTTTTAGTTACCCCAAATTTGAACCAATTTCCTTGTCGCAATACGGATTGAGTTGCTCCATTATGTCCTCTTACTACGTTTCTACCTTGCACAACTGCAGGAGAATTTGACTGATTTTCGAGCTGATAGGACAAACTTTTTACGCGTTTTAATCGACCATTTTCATATACAATAGGAGAAAAATAGACTAAACTTTGGGGGTTATTATTGATATAAATTGTTTTTACTTGGATATTTAATTCCTCCTGATACAAGTTTTTCTTCTCATTGGAGAGCAAATTACCATCTAAATCTTCGTATGAAACTTGAACAATTCGTGCATTATTTTTAAAATTTGCCGAATTATTTGTTTCCATAATTGAGTAAATTAACTTATTATTAACGTTTCCAAATGTTAAATTTTTATCTATTTTGGCCACATCAAAATCGGAAGTAGACAACGCGCGTTCAACTAATTTATTATCCCACTTCAACTCCAATCGTTTAGTTTGAGAAAAAAGTGTAAAGCAAGTAAGAATCAGTAGTGTATTAATAATTATTTTCATATATATTTGCATAAGGAAGAATTGTTCCTAGGCAAAAATAATTATTTTTTCCATACACAATACGCTTAAAAAAAAAGCGTTATTAAGGTGATCAAATTCATTTCGAAACACAAAAATTAAGTTTTTTTTAAAATATTCACAGCAAGGATATTGCTAATTAATCGTTAATTCTTATATTGCGTCAAATTATTTACCCGTTTTTAACATGAAGATTAATAGACTTATGACTTTACAACTGCTTGCTGGCCTACTAGCTACAGTTGGTTTAACGAGTTGCAGTA
>JASLHL010000021.1 GCA_030152225.1 Flavobacterium sp.
AATGGAGATTGGAAAATGGAGATTGGAAAATAGAGATAATAGAGATGAGATAATAGAGATGAGAAAATAGAGATGAGAAAATAGAGATGGGAAAATAGAGATGGGAAAATGGAGATGAGAAATTTTTCTAAATAAAAACAAAGAGCAAATCGAAGATTCATCGAACACCAAAACTGTTTTTCGGCTTTCGGTTTTTGATTCATTACATCTAGTCGAAAAAGAAGATTCTCTTATGATGAGAAAGTCTTCTGAATAAGAGTAAATATCACAAAGAATAAAAAACAAAAAACAAAGAGCAAAGAGCAAAAAAAATATGGAAAATATAACGATCGAATTCCAAGCTGTTACGCCAGAAAATATGCATCTTATTCGTCCTTTAGCGGAGAAGATTTGGCAAAAAACGTATGGATCTTTACTAGATGCTGCTCAAATTGAGTATATGTTACCGATGATGTATAGCAATGAACGCATAGCCAATGAAATTCAAGAGGGATATTGTTGGGAGTTGTTTGTTGTTGAGGGAGAAGTCTTGGGCTATGTCGATTATAAAGTAATGGAAGATAACCGCGTATTTTTATCTAAAATTTATTTGGATACCGATCAGCAACAAAGGGGATTGGGCAAATTGATGTTACAACACGTGATTGATTTCAGCCGAGAAAACAAGGCCGATGCGGTGTATTTAACGGTAAATAAACACAATGCCAAAGCCATTGCTTTTTATGAACGAAATAACTTCCAATGTATGGAATCTAAAACGTTTGATATTGGTGAAGGTTATGTGATGGACGATTATATCTACCAATTGACGTTGTAATGATGCGCCTTTCATCACTTTGGTTTGTTGTGATAGGTTTGTTGTGCTATACAACAGGTCAAGCACAGCAAATTATTCCATTTAAAATGAATGGGCATTATAATATGGTAGTGGAGGGGATTATCAATGAAAAGGATACGGTTACTCTTATGGTTCAGCTGTCTATGCGTGAAGCCTCGTTAACGCCTAATCGAACGCATGCAGTAGAATCTGTGGTGTTTGATACAACTGATTTCCCAGAAGGATTGAGCAAAGGCAATCGCATTCAAGTTGGTGAAACTGTCATAGAACCCATTTGGATTTGGGATAAAGAGTATACGGGACAGGGGGCAGAAGGGAAGATTGGAACCCAACTATTTGGCGATCAAATCGTCAAGATTAATTACGATCAGTCTCAGTTTGAACTGTACAACTCACTTCCAGATACCACAGGGTTTATACGCTTGCCTTTAATAGAGCGAAAGGGACAGCTATTTGTTGAGGTTGTTAGTCAAGTGGGAGCAAAAGAAATAAAGACACAAGTATTGTTGCAGTCTGGGTTTTCAGGGGCTCTTTTGTTTAATAACCACCTAGCCGATACCTACCAATTAGCAGAAGTATTACCGCAGTTAGAGGAAAAAATAATGCTGAATTCAGCGGGTCAAAAACTGAGGAGTTTAGTTTGTGAAATACCCGCAATAACGGTAGGAGGTATTCGCTTTGAGACCGTCCCCGTTCAGGTGTTTACAGGTGAAATAAAAAATCAAGCCACCAGCTATATGGGTGCAGATTTGATTCATCGATTCAATTGGATTATCGATAAAAAAGCGGGCTATACCTATATCCAGAAGAATACCAATTTTGAGGATCCGTACTACTTTATAGCAAAGTAGAGCGCAAGTATACGTATCCTTTTAATTGAAACTAAAAAAGGTTTGTGCATGCACAAACCTTTTTTGTTATTTTATTACTTCACTTTGGTAGCAAAATTGAGAAGGAGCTCTTGGCCCTATTTTAATATAATCGTACTTCTTATTCCAATCCGTTACTTCATAGAAGTTTGTTTCTGAATAATTGGTGCCGTAATTTTTGTGTATTTTATTGACTAAATGGTAGCCTTTGTATACAAATTCGATATGATCTAAAAAGTTTGGATGGTTACGTCTTTCGAAGGCTGTATATCCCTGATGGATCTTCATATCTTTATATTCATCCAGTAAGGTATAGTTAATAGGATCATTTTCGTATACGCTTTTTATCGTGCTATATTCAAAAATATAAGTGGTAGATTCTTGATTATTTTGGGGATAATAAATCAGCTGTATTAAATTGTTGTTGTCGTCAAATCGTAATTTTTGAACTGAATTTTTATCACTATGTTGGTTGCTGTAGGTCGTTGCGATCGTTTCTAATTGGCCTTGCTCGTTGTAGCTAAACTGAGTTTCTTTATCCTCTTCTTTGATCGTAGCTATTTGGTCTTTATCCGTATAGGTGAATAACAGTTGACTGGTCTTTCCTTCCTGTATTGTTTTCTCTTCAAGTATTTGATGGGTGTCTTTTTTGTACGTATATTTTTTAAGAACACTTAGTCTTAGTATTTCATTTGGAAATTTTTGATTTTCCTCATCAAAGGTGTATATGTCTCTATAGGTCATCGAATGATTAATCTCAATAGGGTAGTTGGCCTGATTGTATTTAAAATCTTGAGTCGCTTCATAAAAGAATTCATCCTCGCGCAATTTATCCTTATCGTAGTAGGAAGTGATGGTTATTTTTTTAACGTAGTTGTGGTTATTACTAGAATCATTATCGGAATTGGTACAAGAAATGTTAAGTAGAATAACTATTGCTAGTAAGAAGTAAGCGTGTTTCATGTTTTATTGTTAAAATTTAGCAAATATAAGAAGTAGTTTGTTGATTAGAAAATAATAAAATGTAAAGCTTACTTTGCATTTTTGTAAAGCTTACTTTACATTTGTGACAACTAAAAACTAAAAATAATGAAACAATTTCCTTTATTTCCCCGTTATTGTAGATGGATTGCTTTAGGTCTTATCCTGTTGTCTATTGTATTGAGCTTTACTTTACAAGATCTTTTAGGGGAGTATCGCATTCAGGCCAAATCGATATCATTTAACTTGTTTAATTTAAGTTTGTTTATCTATTTTTTCACGCGACGCAAAATTGACGATGAGATGTTTGTGGAGATGCGATTAAAGGGCATGGCTGGGGGGATTCTCTTTATGATTATTGGTATATTTGTTACTGCGATCTGGGATATTGTTGATCCAGAGGGAATGAAGGACAAGGGAGATGCAGGACGAATCTTGGAAGGAATGATTTTTATTAATTTGATTTTCGAAATGCAATACCGAAAATTGAAACGAAGTTTAGATGAAGAATAAGGTAAAGGAGGAACGTGTACGTTGCTATTTAACACAACAAGAGTTAGCCGATGCAATTCAAGTATCTAGGCAAACCATTCATTCGATTGAGTCGAATCGCTATGTTCCTTCTACAATATTGGCCTTAAAGTTAGCTCGAACACTAAAAGTAAGTGTTGAACAGTTGTTTATTTTAGAAGAAACGGATTGATTATTATTCTTATTTAGTTTAAATAATTTCGTATCTTAGCCCGACAATATAAATACAATTACAATGAGTACAGATACACTTAATCCAAACTTCGATCAGCATAAAGTAAAGCCTAAAGCGCCTAAAGTTGAAGAACTAATTAACGAGTGCAAATCAGTGATGATTGCTTCTATTAACGAAGATGGTTCACCACTAGTAAGTACAGCTCCGTATTCAAGAGTTGGGAATGAGTTTCAAGTTTTGGTATCTTTCATGGCTAAGCACACAAAGAACTTAAGAGATCGCAAAAAAGTATCTTTTATGTTTGTGGAAGATGAGAGTTCATCTAAACAATTATACGCAAGACACCGTTTAACAATTGAAACGGAAGCGGAATTAATCGCGAAAGAAAATCCGTTATACGACCAAGCGATGGTTGATTTAAGAGAGAGACACGGAAAAGTAATTGAAGTTTTAGGAAACTTAGAAGACTTTATCATGTTCAATCTAAAACCAATCAAAGGATCGTATGTAAATGGATTCGGAAGTGCTTATTTTGTAGATGAGAATTTACAAGTAATAGAACACAGACACGGGGCTCACGGGCAACACAATGTGGATGTAAAGAAATAATATACCTTTCTTGTTGAAATAGAAAAAGGTCTTTAGCATTAACTAAAGACCTTTTTTATTTTAAGTAGCGTTTTGTTTGCTAAAGACGATCACTAGGGTGACGGAGAGCAGTACAAAGAAAAGTCCTAATGCGGACATCCAATTGAAGAACTCCCCAAAGAACAGCGTTCCCACTAGTACAGCAACAACGGGTTCCATAGACCCCAAGATGGAGGTGATCGTTGATCCCGCGTGTTTTACAGCTAAGACCAAGCACAGGTCAGAGATAAACGTGGCAAAGAATCCCAAGAGAATCAAATTTACCCAATCCGCTCGCAAGGTAATCGGATCAATGCCCGTGGTGAGTAAGGCGTAAAAAAGGAAGATCAAACAACCCATCAACAAGACATAGAAGGTCAAAGAGTCGAAGTTCATATTGGAAATTCTCGATTTATTTAAGCCTACAATATAAAGTCCATAGGTGAAGATAGTCAACGCAGACAAAATCAATCCATGGAATAAAGCAGGTGAAGCCTCTCCGTGCCAACACATCATCCCAACGCCCAAAAGGGAAAGTAGGGAAGCAATAAGTAAGACCATTGATTTTTTCTCCTTAAAGAAAACAATCATAATGATACTGACAAAGAGGGGATATAAAAAATGGACCGTGGTTGCTAATCCACTGGCAATGTATTCGTAAGAATCGACGAGAAACTTGGCGGTAGCGGCATATAGTAAAGCCAAGAAACAGACGACAGCTAAATCTTTAATAGAAACTTTTAAACTAGTTTTTTTGTAGAGACAAACGGCTCCCATCGTAGCAGATGAAAATAAAAATCGATAGAACAGAATGGTCGGTATGCCGATAGCCGCCACTCCTTCTGGTCGCAAGCTCGGTACAAGGAGTGGTAGCGAAAATAGCGGAACCAATCCAAAGGTACCCGAGGAAATTAAGGCGAACAAAATTCCTTTTAGGTTTTTCATTTTAAGTTTACGTATTAAAAATTTCGCGCAAAGATACAGCTTCTCCTTGGCAAGCGATAACGGAAGAACATTATTGCCAACATCGTAATAAGGAACGTCTTTGCCTGTTCAAGTGTGTGGTTTTTTATTCAGATAAAAATCAACTCCTTATTTTATGTCTGAATATCATCCGAATCGGATAATAGAATAATCAGTTTCTTTTGCGTATTATATTTTGTAAAAGATGTATTTTTACTGCTTTAGCCCCATAGTTTAAAAATAATTGTCATTAAAAATGAAACAAACGATTGCTATAGTCTTCATCTTTTTGGGCTATTCTCAAATAGCCTCTGCCCAACGCTTAACAGATTGGCAAATGGAAAACTTGAGAGGTAGAGTGAAGGTACTAACGAGTATTGATCAGCCTCAGGATGGCAATGAAGCAAAAAAAGAAGTGCTTTCTTTCGATGAAAGAGGATTTCTTACCTATAAATGGGTGTATCTGGGAACACAAGAAGAGGGAGAAGCTAGGCCAACGAATTATACCAAACTAGGGGAACTTCAATATTTTGAATATCAGGATAATCAACGTCATGTGATGAGCCTAAATGCAGATGGAACCAAGGCAACTGACATTGTACAACAATGGCCCAAGGCGAATACGTGTGAATTTACCTATACCTATTTTAATAAACCAGAAAATAAGGGGAGTATGCGTTTGTCTTTTTCCAATCAAAATCGAGTTTCAGCGATTAATTTACTCATTTCCAATACGGATACTGATGAAGTGCAGCTCGAAACGAAATCCCTTCACCAATACGATGCGAAAGGATATGAAATCAAGTTGGAACAAAAGACACTACTACCCTATGGTGACACCCAAATATTGACTTTTCGAAATACTATTTTTGATGCTCAGGGCAATATTGTGGAGAAATCGGTTTATGATGAGAACCAACAGTTACTTAGTAAAACATTCTTTACCTATGAATACTACGAGTAGATCCGTTAGCATATAACAGAAAAGCTTAACAGTGAATTAAAATTCAACGCATGCTTTACCCCTACATTTGTTTGCAGTAAATCTTTAATTTGTATACAAATGGTAAGCCATGCCAATGATTTTGATCAAATCTTTCAAAAACACTGGGCTGAATTATACAGTTTTGCCTATAATGTAGTACGCGATAAAGCGATTGCGGAAGATATTGTACAAGAAGTTTTTATCGATTTTTGGAACCGACAAGTAGTCGTAGAACATCCACGAGCCTATCTGTTTCAGGCCACTCGTAATCAATGCGCCAAAGCGTTATACAATCGGCGTTTTGATTCGGTTCAAGTAGAGAAAATTGTCGGCTTAGTACCCGATTTAGAAGACCTCCACTATGAGGATATTAAGACGTTGTTGTTGGATGAAATTGAGAAAACAGCAACTGCCGTTTTGCCCGATCGCTGTCTGTTGATTTTTAAAATGCGCTTTTATGAGCAACGTACCTATAAGGATATTGCTCAAAATCTGGGTATTACAGAGAGTACCGTAGAAAATCAAATCAACAAAGCCCTAAAACTATTAAAAGAATCTACTTCCTATATAGCAGACATTCCAGAAGCTATCCTGTTCTTATTCCTGTTTAGTATGACCTAAATGTTTTGTAGTTTATCTAATCGTTAAGTATGCTGTTTAACGTAGGGGAAAGGAGAATTTGCAGTACTTCATTATAGTATAAGATCACAAGACTATAATGTATAAAAAATTCAAAGCCCTTTTATTGAAATACCACCAAGGAACAGCTTCCTCAACGGAAGAAGCTGTTGTAGATCAATTTTTTAATGCGATGCAAGTAGGTGGAATTACCGCCACAGAAGTAAAGCGAAATAGCGTATTATATCACCGACTGCATCACGCGATTACTTCCGAAACACATCCCTCTTATTTTAAAACCCGCGTAATGCGTTATATTCCCTATGCTGCTTGTTTGATGGGAATGGGGTTATTGTATTTTTTTCTTTTTGCTCAAGCTGAACCGAAATGGGTAACCCAATATGCCCAAAAAGGAGAACAACTAGTTTTTTACCTCAGTGATTCAACTTTAGTGTACCTCAGTGGCGGAAGTAGTGTACAATATCCTACCCATTTTGATGAGACGCAGCGAATCGTCCATTTACAAGGGGAAGCTTTCTTTGAAGTGAAGCGAACCAATCCACAACAACCTTTTAACGTAACGAGTGAAAATCTACAGGTGAAAGTGTTGGGTACAAAATTCAATGTCAATGATGTAAAAGGAGAGACTATCAGCGTAAGTGTACACGAAGGAAAGGTACAAGTGAGCGATGTGGAACGTACAAAAAAACTTATCCTACACGCCAATGAAAAAGTCGATTTTTACATTAATCAACAACAATTTAAAACCTATGAGATAGAAGAACAAGATTTAGATCAATGGCACAAAGGGAGTTTGAAATTTAGGAGTGCAACCATTCAAGAGGTTATTCACGTGCTCAACAGAAAATTAAATACCCAAATTAGATGGAAAGGGCAAGCGCTTCCCACCTTGACCATATCTGGAGATTTTAAATGCAATAACATAGAGGAGATAGTAAGTAGTTTGAACTTTTTGTATGGAATAGATTATGTAAAACAATCAGACGGAACCATCGAAATGAGCATGAAATAAACCACATATACAAACAAA
>JASLHL010000041.1 GCA_030152225.1 Flavobacterium sp.
GAAGTTCAATGCCCCTAAAACACGAGGATCATCAAACTTACCACCCACATTCAGTTTCCCGTTAAAATACCCTTCAGCATTTGAAATATGTTCCTTTGCAAAATACTCAAAAGCATCCATTTGAAGCTTAGCCAAATCAATGTCTAAACTCATCTCATTGGTATCTGCATCTGCCCATCCGTCTAACTCAATTCTATTGTCGCCACCTTCTAAAACCACATCTGCTAAGAACTTGCTCGCACTTTCATTTTTCACACCAACGTGTAAATTACCCATTGCAATCTCCATTGCGTGTAAGTCGCGAATATCAATATCAGATACAAATCGCATATCCGTTGTCAAGTCTTTCAAATTAACCTCACCGTTGATGAAACCACTTGCCAATAGCACGTCTTTCTTCACCATTTTAGTCAGCGTTTCAATGCTAAACTCGCTAAACTTGATGCTAAGCGGACTATTCACTTTCTCTTTCTCTGATTCGATGATAAGGGCACTTTTCCCTTGTGTCAATACGAAATCCTTCACATAGAACCCTTCCGGTTTAATCACAAAACGGTTATCTGGATTCACATCCCACTTCACGTAATCAAGCATAAACCCATTTGGGTACAACTTCATCACCATATCCTTTTCATTCATTGCCAGTTCACCCGAAATAACATAACACAACGCACCCGCACTATCTTTCAAGTTCAAGTCATACGCCAATTTGTTATCCTGTACAGCCCCTTTCAAGTTCAAGCGTCTTAACCCAATACTCGCATTAGCAATTCGCTCTACACTAAAGCTATACCCCAAAGCAGTATAATAAGGTTTTACATCAACACTAATATTTGTAATCTCATTATCGCCATATTTCAAAAGCGGAATATTCCCTGTTAAACTAATATAGTTTGAATCAGCATCGTATTTTCCACTAAACGCAATCGGTTTAATATCCGTTAACTCAGGAACTATCTTGTGAATAATCGGATTATCCTTTACGTTAATCGTGTACGTAAAATGTTGGTTATCCTCTTTATGTTCCCCTTCCTTAACTGGTTTTTCTACCTCGCCATCACTATCAAAATAATGCGCAATTGTCTTTCCAATCTTATCACCTAATTCCGTCAACTTATACTCCCCTTTGATGTTGAAGTCAATCAACTGAGAAGTCAAGTTCATCTCTCTATACGCCTCCTTAGCCGTTGCTGTCAGCTCAATTGGCAATAGCGAATACGCGCGTTCTGCAGAAATAAAGTTCACGTCTTTCAAACGCAATTGTCCGTCTAAATCATCAGGCATTACGTTATTCATCTTCGCATCCACCACCGCAGAGAACACGGCAGGTTTATCTTCGATATGTAACTTATGTAAGTCGATATGTTTAAAATCACCCAACATATTCAAGCTAATCCCTTGCTCTGTCCACACTCCATCCGCTTGTAAATCAAAAGTCAGGTTAGGATCATTGTTCACAGAAGTAACCTTGTACTTTCCGTTTTCAACCGCACCATCCACTTTAAGATTGTTATACGTATACCCATTAAACTCCGCTTTAGCCACATCAATCACAGCAGTAGCATTAGCAGAAGTAGGTTCAAAGCTCGTTCCATCCGCTTGAATACGCATTGTTAAGTTGCCAATAGAATCGTTTTTAATCAAACTACCCACTTGCAACTCCTTCACATCCGCTAATAGCGAATACTTCTCTTTTTCTTTTCTACGTTGGTCTAAAGAAGCCTTCAAATCCACATTACCAGCCGTTGTTTTCAACGCCAATTGGGTTTGAATAGCCTGCATACCCCCTTTCACAAAACCGTTTAAAGTCATATGAGCAGGAATCTGAATATTGTCAGGAACCACACCTTTAGGCGCCACCCCCATAATATCCTTAGCCGATGTTTGTACTTTGTTTATTTTTAAATCAACGATTGTCTTTTCCGGAACCGGTAATCCTTTAATTCCCCCTTGCACATTAAGCACAGTAGATTGCAAACCAGTAACCATTAATTTATCAATCGTTAGGTCGTCAACCACCCCTTTTACCTTTGCATCAAACGTAAACGTCTTGTTGTTCATTCCCTTCAAACCAGCCTCGTTAAAAACAGTAGGCATTGCTAAATACACGTCTTGTAACCCTAAATGAGAATCCTCAATAGTAGCGTCAATCGACATATTAGCAATATCATCCACTAATTTATTAACATCAACATAGTTTAAAATAATATTTGACTTTATGTGTGTATTAGGCATTTCAAGAACAAAATCTTTAATAAAAGCCGTTTGTTCACCGTACAAGAAATACGTCTTAAAATTGTCTAATTTTAATCCACTTTGCTCATTAAAAGAAAAACCTTCTAAGTTACCCACGATATTCGTCGAAGAAAACTGGAAGTCTTTCAACTTGAAGTTCAAATCCGTAATTTCAATGTGGTTAGGGTCTAAACCAAACGCCACTGGTTTCACGTTTGAATCGTCATATTTCACGTTAATCTTGTTCAACGCTAATTCCTTAATACCCAATTTCCAAGGCACCTCCTCTGTTTTCACCTCCTCAGCAGCAGGTTCAGCAGTAGTAGTGTCCTCTTTCTTTTCAGCAGTTTTAGCCTCTTTATTAGGCAACAAACGAACAACACCCGTTGTATCGTCCAGTTTTATCTCGTTGATATCTATCTGTTGATTAACCAAATCAAGACCGTCAAAACTCGCTAAGAACTCGCCAAGAGTTAATTTAGCATACATTTTATTATCCGCATCATCAAATAAAACCTTACTATTACTCAAGGTAATTGTACCCAAATTAAGCGTAGGTAAAGCAGTAGGCGTATCCTCACTCGCCTCCGCGATCACCACCTCATTTGCCTTTTCGATACTTGCCAAAGAAGCAGGTAATTTCTTATAATCAACGTCCACTCCATCGATAGCAATCTTAGGCAAAGCAAACTTCATCTCGTCTAAATCGAATTGTTTAAAACGCGTAATGAATTTGTTTAACCCAAACTTCAAATGGTGTCCGTCATACTCATCTTGAAAACTCAATTGTACTTTGCTCAGGTTGATTTCTCCCACCTCAATTTTCATTGACCCACTCTCTTCCTCCTCCTTATCGTCTTCAGAAGCAAAAGCATCAATAATATAATCAAAGTTGAACTTTCCTAAGCTATCTCGGGTAATATTCGCTTTAAAATCATCTAATTCCACCTTACTCACATCAACAGTGCTTGAGATTAGCTTAAACAAACTAATATCAACCCCCAAATAATTTGTGTATAGTAACGTGTCTTTTTGTTGCGACTCTAAGTAAAGTCCTTTCACAACAATTTTCTTAGGGAAAGCAATTTCAATGCGATCTAAGTGTACAGGCGTACCAATCTTATCTTGCACAAAAGTAATTGCAACATCCTTCACCTTATTTTGAACATAAGGAACTTGAATGGCAACAATAACTAACAGTAGTAAAACAAGGACAGACACGAATATCCACCCTATGATTTTCCCAATTTTTATAGATAATTTCCCCAACGTTTATTTTTTAACATCAAAAATAACAAAAACCATCCCATTTATAGTGTTTATCGCTGTTTAAATTAAAATAATTCTCCTTTTTTTTAGCAATGAAAAACGAACAAGCACAACGTCTTATAATTCGCACAGTAAAAATCACTATTTGAGAATAATCTACAACCATTTAAAGACATAACAAGTAATACAAATTAACACATATCTCGATTAAATTAAGCAAGACAACATTGCTATCGTGATGTTAGTACTAATTTTAGTTCACTAATGATCTAATTCCTTAATGAGGAAATAATAAATAAAATTGAAATACCCGAAGATTTGAAAAATAACACTTTGGAATGCGCTTGTAACCTTAAACACCTTTAAGCCGAGTTTTAAATGGACCATGTTCGAGACATCTACCACACAAGTACCAGATTAGTTCGGAAAAATGCTTTTTTCTCGAAGATGTGTGGTAGTAATGTGGTAGCAATGTAGGACATGAGTCAAGCAACCCTGTATTAATACGGCTTTAAGACCTGTTTAACCTCTTAAAAAGATGCTGTTTTATATTAGAAGTAACGCTAAAAAGAATAGTAGAGTTTTGCGGTTATAAGCACAAATGGAAAGGGGTATAAACAAAAAAATCTCACTGATGGAGATTAACTGATATAATAAAAAAATGGCAAGCTACCTACGTCGCACCGCTACAACCACATACCTTTGCTGCGTTCCCACCCTGGAGGAGTCTGCAGGAGCTGGTCGCGTAGGACTTGCCACTGCAAATATACAACCATTTTGGAGTAATGAAAACAAAATTGAA
>JASLHL010000049.1 GCA_030152225.1 Flavobacterium sp.
TAAGACTCTTTATTCCGATTATCCAAATTTATTTTTAAAAAATATTTTCAACCTAATCGCAAGTCTTTGCTACTGCTTTTCTATGAACGTCTGCTTGTTTAATGCGGATGCAAAAGTAGTACCTTTTTCGCCACTTCCAAACTTTATACAACCTTTTTTTTAAAGTATTTTTCGATTATTTCACAACTACCTAGTATAACGCGTTTTATCATAGAAAGTTTTTTTGTTTTTTTGACGTTTGGCATTTGTTCATTGGGCGGTTCTTGAAGGCGCGGTTTGCTCGTTGTGCGGTTTGCTCATTGTGCGGTTCTTGAAGGCGCGGTTCGCACGTCGTGAGGTTCGATCGGTTTAATTTCGTAATTCAATACTAAGAAAGATTCTTCCTTATATATAATAGAGAAGAAATCTACATATATAATAGAGAAGAAATCTACTTCTTACAGATACATCAAAACAAACCGCGCGAACCGCACAAAAAACGAACCGCACAAACAACAAACCCCAAAAGCCGAACAACAAATCGAAGATTCATCGAACACCAAAACAAAACATAAATTAGGTGAGATAAAAGCCGAAGAACAAAAGCCGAACCGCAAAAAAAAAGAGAGCCTAGGCTCTCTTTTTTCTATTTCTTCACAATGCGTTCTGTTTTTTCAAAACCATTGCCTTTTACTTTTACTATATATACACCAGAAGACAATCCATTAACATCTACTTCGACCTGATTACTTGTTATTGCCGTAATATTCTTTATACGACGACCACTAAAATCAAATAATTCAATCGACATTCCGCTCAAATCTGCATCTTCGGGAACCATTACATTTAATGTTTCCATCACTGGGTTTGGCCAAATAGCAAATAAGGAATCGTCTAATTCAAATTCTTCTGTTGATAAATTATCGAAATCACTACGGCTCATAATAAGAGAATATTCTTGTTTACCTCCTCTTAACGTTCCTTTATGTGTAACCTTAACAACATAAGTTCCTGTTTCAGCAGCTTCAATCTCCACTTTTTCTACGTTATCCACGTCATTATCACCTTTGAGTGCTGCTAGATTATTGAAATCTTTATTTAATTTCCAAGGGAAGTACTCTTCTCCATCTTTATACACACGTAAATCCAAGTCATTTACTAAAGAAGGATTATTCATCGCATAATCTTCGTCATAATTATTATCTGAATATCTTCCTTCAGGATCTGTCCATGCGATCGTCACTAAAATCTTAACACCACTATCAGAAACGTTAAATTGTTTTTCGTACGTTTCTCCTTGCGCTAATTCATTTTCCTCTAATACAACACCGCTTACTCTACTTCCTTCTAAAATTTGCACACCTGCTTTAGCGTTGATCAACCCCCATCCAAATTTATGGTCTGGTCCTGGAGCCGTTCCCGCTTCATCCGCTGTATGCACCATTAAAGCACGTATAGTTGCAGACTTCAATGGCATTTCTCTTTTTTCCATTGCCCATTGCTGCCATAGTGTAAAAATTCCGGTTACCCCTGGCGCAGCCATAGAAGTTCCATCATTAGTCATATATTTATTTGTACTAGGTGTAGCAGAAATTGGTCTAGGCAACTCATAATTCGATGAAAATACACGAACTCCTTTTGCTGAAATATCGGGTTTAATACGGAAATCATTGGTTGGACCGTAATTACTAAAAGAAGACATAATAACACTTTCAGGACCTGTATACGAATTCACTTGTCCAACAGCAGCTACTACTACCGTATTTTTAGAAACAGCTGTTCCCGTCAATAGATCATTTCCGTTTTTACTTGGATTGATTAGTCCATACTCCTCTCTGTCATTTCCAGCAGCTACTACAGGTTGATAATACTTATATCGATGTGCAATTTGATCAAATTCGATACTAGCCTCCATATACGCTCCAAAAATCTCTGCTGGAAATACAGGGCGACCGGAATCATCCAATGCTGCAAAACCATACGAGTGATTAGACACTAGTAAAGCGTCTTGTGCAGCAGCCCTCATCATCTCTGAAGCATCATTTTCCCAATCATAGCTTAGGATTTTAGCCTCTGGCGCCATTCCTTTTGCATTGGCATTGACTCCTGTTGCACCGATTGTTCCCGATACGTGGGTAGCATGTGAACGTCCTTCTTCAAAGACCATACGATCCATAGAACTCATTGCTTGTAAATCTTGCACTGGATTTCTCAATTCCATACGGCTACCTCCATTTTGTCCGCCTTGAAACTCCACATGCGTATCCAATGCTGGCTCCCCATCCCAAACAGCAACAGTCATTCCTTTTCCATCGAGGTTTAAGCCTAAACTTCCACCTGGAGCAATATCGTTTACACGTGCTGTTGTTCTACTTCCGGCATTACTAGTTATATAATAAAAGAAGTTTCCTTTCTCATCAATTCGCTGTAGTGAAAACACTCTTCCATCCTGTGTAACCCCTTGTGTTGGTCTACCCATTTTTTCTGCAGCTTTGTAAGCAACTTCTCTTGCTAAGGTGCGTTTTTTCTCTACTGATTTGATTTCCTCTACTTGGGTTGTACCATACGTAGCGGTAACCTTCTTTTTAATTTGAGCATTTTGAGCATTTACACTCACTCCCCACAGAGAAAATAAGCTAAATAGCAACAAAGTATTTTTTTTCATAAAGCGGTATATTTTAATTGTTCTAGTTTTGGGATTGGAAAGTTAAGCATAATTCACATAAGCCGACTTAATTTTAACTAAAAATAGTATAAAATAGATCTTTTATAACAAATTCAAAAGTATAAACGAGTGTTTTTCGAGATAGAATACGAATAACACAAAATTATAGCGGATAAAAAAAAGGAAGTCTGCATAATTGCAAAAAAAAAGTTTGAATGCAAGCATTCAAACTTTTATATATTTCTTATAATAAAAAACAAGAGTATCAAACCTAGAAAACCATAAGCGAAGGCATTAGAAAAGCCGAATCGCTGGGCGAAGGTTTTATTTTTCATGATATAAGTTTCAACAAAGAGCACATAGATGTATGCAAATACTCCGAGATAAACATAGATCAGCTGGTTGTAATAGAACGCTTGTTTTAGTTCACCTTTTACTAGGGACGCTATAGCTCTTTGACCTCCACAACCGGGGCAATCTAATCCTGTATAGTCTTTGATTGAACACGTTACTATCGTGGGAAAACTATTGAATCCTTTGACAAAAGTAAGAACAATTCCTAGAGGTAGGACAACATACAAAAGGATTCGATAAAAAATCCGCATACGGTTATACTTACATTCTAGCCTCTTGTCCCATTCTCATTGCTTCTTGGATTGACTCTATATAAGCATCCCATCCTCCTAATTGTTGGATATTATACCAAGCATAAACGATATGAATAACAAAAATACCCAATACAATCAAGCTGATTATTTTTGCGTTTTTAGCAGCTTTAACTGATCCTTCGTAATCTCCTTGATCATACTTTTTACCAGATTGAGCTGACATTACAATAGCGACAATACCGATTAAAAGCCCAATACAAGAACAAAATCCTAAAATTGTTGATACGATTGATAAAGCCAAATAATTATTTGGTTTAGGTGGCATTTGATTTTGTGCTTGATTTGAAAAAGCATCAAAACTCTGATTGAAATTACTTTGTTCCATTTCTTAAAATTTTAACGCAATATACTACTTTTTTGATCGTATTATATAAAACGTTTTACATACTGTTCCAAATTTTCTTGATAGTTCGCTTGAGCTTCATCCACAAGAGCATCTACATCGTCAATTGTCAAAATTGGCTTTAATTTCGCATCACTGCGCAACCAGTCTAAATATTCCATATTGAAGTCTGCTGCTGTAAATTCACCATCTTCTTCTAAGGCTTCTTTATCTTGGAAATAAAACTCATCCTCATACACCACTGCTTCCACATCATAAGCAGCTATTTGTAGCAATTCTTGAATATTTTGAGCTACTACAAAGATTCCGCCTTCATCACCAAAAACGACTATTGGTGCTTTTGCCAAATCTTCTTCGCTGTTTTGGATCCAAAATGCATAAATACTTCCGGAGCTATTTGCCTCAGCGAAGGGAATAAAAGCTTTTAGAAACGCTTCATCTGTTGAGTAATTCTCAATCAACGACGTTTCTTCTGTCATTAAATAAATCGCATTTGAATAATAAGATGGGATGTTTTCTGATACTTGAAACTCTAATAAGCTCTTCAATTCCTTAGGAATTTTGTACCCTTTAAATAATGCAGTAAATTCTTGTTTTACCATTGTACTGTTCATTTTCGCCTTGGATAGAGGCCCTATTTTCAACTTAAATTAAATTAAACTATACAAGATTTGACTTTCATTTATCAACCTTGCTTTGATCGAATAAAGATAAAATTTTTTCTTTTACAAAAAACAATTCTTCAAACATTCTTATTTTTTTCTTTAATCATGCTATAAAATTATGACATTCAATCAAAAAAAACGCATACATCGGTTCTTTTTATCAATCAAAAGTGGCATTTTATCGATTACTTTCGACAAACTGAATTTCGCTTTAGGGTTTCAATTGGCTAAATTCTCTTATTTTTGAGCGTAAAAAAACGTCCAATGAGTCAATATAAAACGATTTACCTTGCTTCTGCCCTGATTACAAATGCTGTTGGAGACCTGTTAACTGTTCGCAAAAAGGGATCGATCTACTATATGATGGCTGGAGGAAAAATTGAAATGGGGGAAACTCCGCTTCAAGCACTACAGCGTGAATTAGAGGAAGAGTTAAACCTTATCCTAACGCCTGAAGACATTCGTTATTTAGGCACACATCAAACACAAGCCGTTAATGAAGTCAATACACTTGTGCATGCGACAGTTTTTCACATCAAAACTACTTTCACTTCTTTTACTCCACATGCAGAATTAGAAGAGATTAAATGGCTTACCTATGATACGTATTCAGAAGTTCCCCTCGCCCATCTCCTTCAAGAGTTTAGTATTCCTTTATGGTTAAAACAAAAAAATCTCAGTTGTGACTGAGATTTTCTATTTTTTATCCTTGTTTCTTTACAAATTTGGTTAGAATGACAATCGTCTGACCATCTACTTTACCTTCAATGAATTCTACATTATTTGGATCTAAACGGATGTTTCGTACAGCGGTACCAATTTTTGCGTTTAATGAAGATCCTTTTACGTCCAAATCTTTAATTAATGTTACCGTATCACCTGCGGATAAAATATTTCCATTGCTGTCTTTGTGCAATTCCACTGATCCATCTCCTGTATGATCACCAGTAGCTTTAGCAAATTCCATCAGTTCATCATCTAAATACATCATTTCTAAATTATCGGCTGCCCAGCTTTCCTGTCTGAAGCGATTCAACATACGCCATGCTACTACCTGAACGGCAGGTACCTCACTCCACATGGAAGTCGTTAAACACTGCCAATGGTTGCTGTCTAATTCTTGTTTTTTTTCGATTTGATCCAAACAAGTTTCACAAATATAAATTTCCTTATCTGCCTCATTAGCAGCTGCTGGCGGAACTTCATAAACCTTCAACTGTCCTGTAGATTCACATAGCTCACATTTATTTCCACTTCTCTCTTTTAACTCCGCTTCCGTTTTCATAATACTGATAGAATATAATTTAAAAATGCAAATATAACTTTAAAAATCTATTTATAAAAACCAATAAAAGTCCTTTAGATTAAAAGTAAAAACATGAGAATACCTCTAATTTGATAATAGGGAAATGGAGATGGGAAAATGGAGATGGGAAATGGGAAATGGGAAATGGGAAAATGGAGATGGGAAAATGGAGATGGGAAATGGGAAATGGGAAATGGGAAATGGGAAACTGAAACGCAGTGTAGGTTCATCGAATACCAAAACAAATATAAACTAGGTGAGATAAATAGAAGAAACTGACGAACAACGAACTGCACAAAGCACAAATCGAAACGCAGTGTAGACCCATCGAATATCAAAGCAAATATAAACTAGGTGAGATAAATAGAAAAAGCTGACGAACAACGAACCGCGCAAAGAAGTTCCCTTTTCCATTCTCCCTTTTCCATTCTCCCTTTTCCATTCTCCCTATTTCCATTCTCCCTATTTCAATATTCTATCAAAAGACTTAACTTTACTCCTTAACAACACATTATTTTTCTACTATGAAAACAGATATTGAAATTGCAAGGGAAAGTGATTTAAAAAGCATTTACGAAATTGCTAAAAATATCCACTTACCAGAAGAACACGTAATTCCCTATGGCAAGAATATGGCGAAAGTTCAACTTCAGGCTAATCAAAAAGAGCAACAACAAAAATCCAATTTAATCTTAGTAACTTCTATCACGCCTACCAAAGCGGGAATTGGAAAAACAACGGTATCGATTGGGTTGGCTTTGGGGTTAAACAAAATTGGCAAAAATGCCATTGTCGCTTTGAGAGAACCTTCGTTAGGCCCTTGTTTTGGAATGAAAGGTGGTGCAGCAGGTGGAGGTTATGCACAGGTTTTGCCCATGGAGAATATCAACTTGCATTTCACTGGAGATTTTCACGCAATTACTTCAGCACACAATACGCTAAGTGCTTTATTTGACAACTATATGTATCAAACAAGAGCCGAAGCTAATGGAATCAAAGAAGTTTTATGGAAAAGAGTTTTGGATGTAAATGACCGTAGCTTGCGCTATATTAATTCTGGTTTAAGAGGAAATGCCAATGGTATTCCGCAAGAAAGTGGTTTTGATATTACTCCTGCATCAGAAATCATGGCCATCCTGTGTTTGGCAACAGATATAGATGATTTACGTCGACGCATTGAAAATATTCTTTTGGGGTATCGCCATGACGGCAGTATGTTCACCGTGAAAGATTTAGGTGTCGCTGGCGCAATCACTGTCCTTTTAAAAGATGCCTTAAACCCCAATTTGGTTCAAACAACAGAAAATACAGCAGCCTTTATTCACGGCGGGCCTTTTGCTAATATTGCCCATGGTTGTAATTCGGTTATTGCAACGAAAATGGCGATGAGTTATGGAGATTATGTAATTACAGAAGCTGGTTTTGGTGCAGACTTAGGGGCAGAAAAATTCTTCGATATCAAATGTAGAAAATCAGGTTTAACACCTAAACTAACGGTAGTTGTTGCTACGGCACAAGGATTGAAGATGCACGGAGGAATTCCAATCGAAGAGATCAAAAACAAACACATCGAAGGCATTCAAAAAGGACTTGAAAACTTACAAAAACACGTAGAGAATTTGCGCTCATTTGGACAGTCTATTGTCGTTGCTTTTAATAAATATGCTACGGATAGTTTAGAAGAAATTCAATTGGTGGAAGATTACTGTCGAGCAAATGGTTTAGGGTTTGCCATCAACAATGCCTTTACTGAAGGAGGTACAGGGGCTATAGCGCTAGCAGAAGAGGTTGTACAGATGATTGAACAAAATCCAAGTCAATCCTTACAGTTCCCCTATACAGATGAGATGTCAATTGGAGAAAAAATAAAAGCAGTCGCTACAAAAATTTACGGGGCTTCCTCCGTTAGTTTTAGTCCAGCTGCACAGAAAAAGATCAATCAGATTCAAGCTACAGCAATGAATCTATTCCCTATCTGTATTGCAAAAACGCAGTATTCATTCTCTGCTGATGCCCATGCTTATGGTGTTGCAAAAGATTTTTCAATTGCGATTAACGATATTGTAATCAATAATGGAGCTGAATTTATTGTGGCTATTGCTGGTGATATTATGCGTATGCCTGGACTTCCCAAAGTGCCACAAGCAACAAAAATTGATTTAGTGAATGGTTTAGTGGAAGGGTTAAGCTAACCCACATCCAACTCATTTAATAGTAAAAGCGAAAAATTGAATTTTTCGCTTTTTTTTATTCCCTAAACTGTGAATTACATAAATATACTCCCTTGTTATTTATAATTTAATTTTTAACAAATTCTACTTAACAAACAAAACCATTATTCATTATATTTGAGAAAATTTAGAAAAAATAGCAAATAAAAATACACATATCTCCTAATTTTAATGAAAGATATCATTCACCACCTATTTTTCCCAATTTCAAATGCAATCATGACCGTTTTAATGCTTATTTCTGTCATCTACTGGTTATTTTCTGCAATAATGGGTGGTCTAGATGGCATAGATATTGCATCAGAACCAAGCGTGGATCTAGATGTAGATACCAGCTTTGACTTACAACAGAATCACATCGACATTCTTCACGATAAAGAACCGGATCTGGATGAGCCAGTCGTATCTCATGAGTCAGGCCTTGTAGCGAAGTTACTGCATTATATGAATGTCGGACAAGTTCCTTTTATGATGGTATTGACTATTTTCAAGTTTTTTACTTGGGCTGGTTCTCTAGTAAGTACACTATCCCCTCAGGTTGTCAATTTAGGCAATTGGTCTGTGATCATTTTGATTCCCTTGGCCGTTGTCGCCATTATACTCACTCATTATGCAACACTTCCTTTGGGTAATTTCCTAAAAAGAACGGGCTATCACGGAGATGAAATTATCGATTTTATTGGGCGTGAGGGGGTGATGCAATCGAGTATCGAAGCTGAAAAGCACGGAATTATGCAACTAGTAGTCAACCAAGATCCGATTAAAGTCATGGTGGCTAGTTGGGATGGTGCTCCTATTCAATTTGGAGATCGGGTATATATTATAGAAAGAGCTCAAACACCTAACTTATATTATGTGGTCAAACGCATGTAATCATTTTATCAATCACTAAAAACAAATTTTATGGACTTCGGATTAGGAACAATAATAGCAATCATCGTTGGTGCTTTATTTCTATTAATTCTATTATTCTTTGCTGTACTCGCTACTTTCTACAAGAAAATACCGCAAGGAAAATCAATTGTTAGAACGGGTATTGGCGGTACCAAAGTTGCTTTTAATAAAGGGATTTATGTAGTTCCTGTATTTCACAAAATGGAAATCATGGATATTTCTGTAAAAAAGCTTCAAATTGACCGTATGCAAAAAGAGGGATTAATTTGTAAGGATAACATCCGTGCCGATATTAAGGTTGCCTTTTTTATTCGCGTCAACAAATCCATAGAAGATGTAATTAACGTAGCCCAAACGTTGGGATGTGAACGCGCAAGCGATGTGGAAACACTGCGCAATATTTTTGAGGCGAAGTTTTCTGAAGCGTTAAAAACAGTGGGAAAGAAATTTGAATTTATCGAATTATATGAGGCTCGTCGTGAATTTAGAGATGAGATTATCAATATTATTGGTCGCGACTTAAATGGTTACATCTTGGATGACTGTGCGATTGATTATTTAGAGCAAACGAATATTTCGCACTTGGATCCACAAAACATTTTGGATTCGGAAGGGATTAAGAAAATTACAGAACTAACAGCTTTACAAAACATCAATGCGAACTTGATTCGCCGTGATGAGCAAAAGGTAATCAAGAAGCAAGATGTGGAAGCACGTGAAGCTATTTTGGAATTAGAAAGACAGCTATCAGAAAAAGAAGAAAAACAACGTCGAGAAGTTGATAATATCAAATCGCGTGAAGAAGCAGAAATTCAAAAAGTACGCGAAGAAGAGCGCTTAAAATCAGAAAGTGTGCGCATTGCCACCGAAGAGAGTTTAGCGGTATTGGAAGAGAACAAACTACGTCAAGTTATTATTGCGGCGAAAAACAAGGAGCGCACAGATGCTGTTGAAACCGAACGCGTAGAAAAAGATCGCGCTTTGGAGCAAACGGAACGCGAGCGCATTGTGTCGTTAGCTCAAATAAACAAAGAACGCGCCGTAGAAGAAGAGAAGAAAACGATTCAGAATGTTATCCGCGAGCGCGTTCAATTAGAGAAAGGTGTCGTGGAAGAACAACAAGGCATCAAAGATGTAGAAGCTTTCAGAGAAGTAGAAAGAGAAAAACAAGTTGGTATTACCCAGGCAAGTAAAGTTGCAGAAGAGAACTTAATCAAAACGATTAAAGAAGCAGAAGCGAAGAAATTTGCACAGGAACAGATTTCGCAACAAATGTTAATCGAAGCAGAAGCACAAAAAGAAGCGTCAATCAAACAGGCCGAAGCACGTAAGATATTAGCTGATGCACAAGCCCGTGAAGATGCTACTTTAGGACTTGCAGAAGCAGAAGTAATCAAAGCAAAAGCAGAAGCAATCGAGCAGGAAAGTATTGTAGAGGCTTCTAAAATCCAACGTATTGCTACAGCTGAAGCGGAGGGAATTGCAGCCAAAGCGGAAGCCAAACGCAAAGAAGGTTTAGCAGAAGCAGAAGTAATCAAAGAAAAAGCAATTGCCGATGCAGATGGATTAAAAGAAAAAGCAGATGCGATGAAGCAAATGGATGGTGTTGGCAAAGAGCACGAAGAGTTCAAACTTCAGCTTCAAAAAGAGAAAGAAGTAGAGTTAGCGGCTTTAAACATTCAAAAAGATATTGCTAAATCACAAGCCGATGTCCTTTCTTCTGCTTTACAAACAGCAAAAATTGACATTGTTGGTGGTGAAACAATGTTCTTTGAGAACATTATTAACCAAGTAAGCCGTGCAAAAGGATTCGATCAATTAGTTGAAAAAAGTCAAAATGCACAAGATATTAAAACGGCTCTTTTAGGCGATGGTACTTCCATCAACCAAGGAGACCTATTCAACAATATCAAATACTACGCTCAACAATTTAACGTGACAACGGAAGACCTAAAAAATCTGAGTATTGCTGCTTTAGTAATGAAAATGCAACACAATGCTACAGAAGAAAATCAAGGGCTATTGGGGACAATCTCCGATGCCGTACAGCGTTTAGGTATAGGAAATAAGAAATTATCTTAACAAAATACAGTAGTCACTCTTTTTTAGAAAGAGTGACTTTTTATTCGTTAGACCGCTACCCTATTTTTAATTTACCTCCGTATTAGATTTCATTCTAGTACTAAGTATCCTTTATATATGGCTGAATTAGAAAACCAACCTATAGAATCTTTGGATTCGAATACGTATGAGATTATACAGCGTAGACTTCAGCAACAGAAAAGTGATTTAATCCAACGATTACAAGCACTGAATGATGATCGCAAAGAAGTTTTTACCGCTGTTGATCTAAAACTTATCGCCAATCAACGCATAACCACAGAAAACAATTGTACGGCTCGAGGGATTATTGCCTTTGACAACCTTTGTATTTTTGGGTACAATGTTCACTTTGGATTAAAAACTGCTATTGAACTCAGCGATGTATTCAGTATCTATCGCTTTGAGAACAATCAGTTTATTCCGCAACCGTTGGATTTTATCAACGATGCAAACTTTGTCAACGATTACAAAAATTTAT
>JASLHL010000050.1 GCA_030152225.1 Flavobacterium sp.
ATTTTAAAAAAGTTATACATTTAAATAAAATAAACATTAAACATACTAATCCTCTTAGTTGTGATTTTTTTAATTATAACACAAAACACAACACACTATGAGCGACGCACTACAACACGAATGTGGAATTGCTTTTTTACGATTAAAAAAGCCGTTATCCTATTATAAAGAAAAATACGGCAGTACGTTCTTCCCCATTCAGAAGATGTACTTGTTGTTGGAAAAACAACACAATAGAGGGCAAGATGGAGCTGGGATGGCGAGTATTAAACTCGATATGGAACCTGGTGAACGCTATATTAGTCGTGTGCGTTCAAATAAAGCACAGCCTATTCAGGATATTTTTGCTCAAATCAACGGGCGTATCAATGCAGAAATGGAGGCACATCCAGAATATGCAGATAATGCCGAATTGCAAAAGCAACATATTCCGTATTTAGGAGAAGTGTTTTTAGGACATGTGCGTTATGGAACATTTGGAAAAAACAGCATTGAGAGTGTTCATCCTTTTTTGCGTCAAAACAACTGGATGCACCGTAATTTAATTGTGGCTGGAAACTTCAACTTAACGAATGTTAGAGAATTATTCGAAGATTTAGTTCGCTTAGGGCAGCATCCAAAAGAAATGTCGGATACCATTACAGTAATGGAAAAGATCGGTCATTTCTTGGATGATGAAATCGACGATTTATATCACCAAATTAAACAAGAGGGCTTTTCTAAAAAAGCGGCTTCGCCAATAATTGGCGAGCGTTTGGACATTGCGCGTATCTTGAGAAGAGCATCGAAAAATTGGGATGGTGGTTTTACCATGGCAGGTATGTTAGGACACGGAGATGCCTTTGTATTTCGCGATCCTGCGGGAATTCGCCCAGCATTCTACTATGAAAACGATGAACTTGTCGTGGTAGCTAGTGAGCGTCCAGTGATTCAAACGGCTTTGAATGTTCCTTTTGAAGATATTAAAGAACTTACCCCTGGACAAGCGATTATCGTGAAAAAAGATGCAAGTGTGCATTTTGAGCAAATCTTAGAACCACTGCCTTTAAAAGCGTGTTCGTTTGAGCGCGTATATTTCTCAAGAGGTAATGATGCAGATATTTACCAAGAACGCAAAGATTTGGGGAAATTTATTTTTCCGCAAGTGTTAGACGTGATTGAAAATGATACGGATAATTCCGTATTTTCTTATATCCCCAATACCTCAGAAACATCTTTCTTTGGTATGATTGAAGGCGCACAAGACTTCTTGAACCAACGCAAGATTTCGGATATCTTGAAGAACAAAGAAGCCTTAACGGAGGAAAAATTACAAGAGATCTTATCGGTTAAATTACGCACAGAAAAAATCGCAATTAAAGATGCGAAACTGCGTACGTTTATTACCGATGACAGTAGTCGTGATGATCTTGTAGCTCACGTGTATGACGTGACGTACGGAGTGATTAAACCGACAGATAATTTGGTTATCATTGATGATAGTATCGTTCGTGGAACAACGTTGAAGAAGAGCATTATCCGCATGTTGGATCGTTTAAATCCGAAGCGCATTGTGGTTGTTTCGGCAGCGCCTCAGGTGCGTTACCCCGATTGCTACGGAATCGATATGGCAAAATTAGAAGGGTTAATTGCCTTTCAAGCGGTTATCGAGATGCTAAAAGAACGCAAGATGTATCACATTGTAGAAGAAGTGTACCAAAAATCAAAAGCACAAGTAGGGCTGAAAGATGAAGAGGTTGTCAACTACGTAAAAGAGATTTATGCTCCTTTTACAGACGAAGAAGTTTCAGCTAAGATTGCTCAAATGGTAACTGAAGAGGGAACCAAATCAGAAATCAAAATTGTTTTCCAATCGATTGAAAACTTACACAAAGCTTGTCCAAAGAACCTTGGAGACTGGTACTTCACGGGAGACTATCCGACAAACGGAGGAAACCGCGTGGTCAACCGCGCCTTCATCAACTACTACGAAGGTAGAGACGAGAAACCGTATTAATAGAATAAATGTTTAGATATTGAAAAGCACTGATCGAGAGATTGGTGCTTTTTTTTTGGGGGTGTAAAGTTGTTGTTTAAGTGCTTTTAATTAACAAACCTGCAGGGTAATGAAATTACCTTTTTGTATTAATAGTAAAATGTTTATTAATCGCAGTATAAGCGATATGTTTTCTTTTTCTTACTTGTTTTTTAAAACTATTAGTTTCAAATGTTGCACAACAACGGAGTACATAGCTGTAAAATGGGGAAGCCTACAGAATTTAATTAATGTAATAGAGTTAGATAAGGGTGTTTTATTAGAAAAGGGAAAAATAATGAAGGAGCAATAATATGAGTTCATGTATGGTGTTAGAACTATTTCAGATTATGATTTTTGTACATTAGAAATAATACTCTTCAATCCATCAGCTCATCAAACAAAACCTTAAAACAGGTACAATTGTTGTTGTGATTTCGCTATCTTTAAGTTTCAAGAATAAATTGTAATTTTGCACCATGGCAACAGCAGAGCAAATAAAATCCTTATTAGAATCGCATTACAAAAATGATAATGAACGATTTACATCCATTGCACTTCAGGTGGCAGCACATGAAGCGCGCAAGGGAAGTATGGTCGTCGCTAAGGAAATCAAGGCCTTAGTGGATCGATCACAAAAGGACGCTTTTAATGTAATCCGGTTGGAGCCTAACCTCAGTGATTTGGTGCTGGTTTTTTATCCAGAGACCCAGTTCAATGAATTAGTACTAGGAGAGGAAGTAGTGACGAAGTTAACTCGTATTGTGCGGGAGTATCAAGAGCGAGATAAGATTAGAAAACACGGACTAAAACATCGCAGTAAAATTTTGCTGTCTGGACGACCTGGAACTGGAAAAACGGCAACCGCTTCGGTCATTGCTGGAGAACTAAAATTACCCTTGTATGTCGTGATGATGGATAAACTCATGACGAAATACATGGGAGAAACAGCATCCAAACTACGCCTAATCTTTGATATGATGGTATCCAAACGCGGAGTGTATCTCTTTGATGAATTTGATGCTTTAGGCGCTGAAAGAGGACGAGACAATGAAGTAGGTGAAATGAGAAGGGTCTTAAATGCCTTCTTGCAATTCTTAGAACAAGATGAATCAGAAAGCCTCATTTTTGGAGCTACCAATAATTTAAAAATATTAGATTCTGCCCTTTTCAGACGCTTTGATGATATTATTCATTACGATATTCCCAATGCAAAAGAAATAGAAGATTTACTTCAGTTGAAATTACATGGTTTTCTAGGAGACTATAGTCTAAAGCCAATAATCGAAGAAGCCAAAGGACTAAGTCATGCAGAAATTACCAATGCATGTAATGATGCGGTAAAAGAAATTATCTTGGATAATAAAACCATCGTTTCTCAAAAATTACTCTTGCAAATGATTAAAGATCGAAAGCAGACCTATCACCTATTATAATGTAATGGCGTATGTCACAAAGTTTCAAACCGCATTTGTTTGTACAGCATGTCAAAGAATCTCAGGGATACACTAAACCAAAAATGGGTTTTAGTGGACTTCCACTTCCAGAAAAGGACAAGGAAAAACAAGGTAATCTCGTTTTAACTAGTTTACAAGAGCTATGGACAAGATTTGAGGAGGAAAAGGAATATACGACTCGACATGATATTCCAATGAGGAAAGGGGAATACATCACAGTTAAGGGAGAGCAAGGGCAAAGCTTAGAAGTAGATTCCTTAAGTAGTCATGGAGGTGCTTTTCTAAACATAAAAAAAGAAAAGGAGATAGAAGAGGCTACAATTTTTATTCCATTTGAAAAGAAAGAGGCCTTACTCAAAAAGGTTAGCCAGTATCTAACTGAATTTACGTCATCTGGAAATCCAAAACACCAAAAACTTATTGACAAAATAGCTTTAGTTCATCGCGCTTCAGTAGAAGATTTGTGGACGGGAGATTTAATGCTCTTACCCCAAGAAGAGATGCAATGGTGTGAGCTCTGGTTTGCGCTAAATGAAGAAAGCTTTACGGATGCTGTATTTCATCAAATTAAAGAACGATGTGATTATTTCAATATAGTATACAGTACGGTAAGACAGTTTTTTCCTGAACGAACAATCGTTACCATTCAAGCGAATGGAGTACAACTAGAGCATTTTTTTAATTCCTGTGATCATATTGCGGAAATAAGAAGAGCAGAAGAACTCAATCACTTTTGGACACAAGAACTCAATACACTAGATCGAGAAGAGTATATCGAAGATTTAACCCAACGAATAACATATACGGATTCAAATAATGTAGTAACAATACTAGACTCAGGTGTGAATAACGATCATTGGCTGCTTCGAGATTATTTGAGGGATGAGGACCGGTTAACGGTTGATGAGAATTGGGGAATACAAGATGTAGGTCATCATGGTCATGGAACAGCCATGGCAGGTTTAGTGTTGTATCCTAATCTTAAACAGCTATTAGAATCTAGAGAAGGGGTTTCATTAAGTCATCGGGTAGAATCGGTGAAAATATTGCCTCCAACGGAAAGAGTGTATGATAATCAATGGCACTACGTGACGTTGAATGCCGTAAGTAGGGCTACAATCAGTAATCCTACTTATGACAGAACTTACTGTATGGCAGTAACAGGAGTAAATCAAAATGATTTTGGTAAACCTTCTACTTGGTCTGCTACTGTCGATAATATAACGAGTGGAGTTGAAGACGGGGAATCAAAACTATTTGTTATTAGTGCAGGAAATGTTAGAGAGGAAAATAACTGGAAACATTATCCTGAAAGCAATTTAGATTTATCTGTTGAAAGTCCTGCGCAGGCTTGGAACGCAATAACTGTTGGTGCATATACATCCATGACGAGAGAAGGAGTGAATACTATAGCTCAAGTATATGAATTATCGCCCTTTAGTACCACCTCTGCAAGCTGGGAGGGTAATTGGCCCATAAAACCAGAAGTCGTTTTTGAAGGAGGGAATGCGATTAGGCAAGAGCATAGCATCGATAGAGATGATGAATTAGAATTGTTAACGCTATCATTTTTGCCAAGAATGAATCAGTTTCGGACATTTAATGCAACAAGTGCGGCAACTGCTTTAGCGTCTAATTTTCTGGCACAAGTAAAAACACAATATCCTGAGGCTTGGCCAGAAACATTACGAGGACTTATGATCCATGCTGCTGATTGGTCAGAACAGATGATTAGACAGTTTGAAACAGATTTAAATGCTGTAAAAAGTAAACAAGAGTTGTTGAGAATTTTCGGATATGGTATACCTGATTTTAAAAAAGCAATACAATGTGGTTCCGATTACCTGACATTAATTGCGGAAGAGACGATTCAACCCTATAGAATTGAAGAGGGACGTGTTAAAACAAATGAAATCCACTACTATGAATTGCCCTGGCCAGCAGAAGTTTTGGCTAGTTTAGGCGAAACGATGGTTAAAATAAAGGTAACCTTATCCTATTTTATAGAACCTAATCCTGGTGAAAAGGGGTATACAACATCCTATGCGTATCAATCGAGTGCGTTAGAATTTAAGTTAATCCATCCTACGGAAAGCTTTGATAACTTTAAAGCAAGATTGAATGAGGAATACCAAAGAACGGAAGAGGATGTTGCAAGATATAGTGATTCAAGATGGTTTTATGGATCCTTGTTTAAGGGGTCTATACACAGTAATTATATAGAAGGAATGGCGATTGAGATTGCCCAATGCAATAAAATAGCTGTTTTTCCAAAAGCCTCAGGTTGGTGGAAGAATTTAAAAGGTAAAAACAGGTATAATGATACCATGCGTTACGCTTTAATTATCTCAATCGAAACACCCGAATTAGAAACAGATATTTATACGCCTGTTCAGTTCCAAATTGAAAATCAAATCAGACAAGCGATTATTACTTAATCCCTTACCCCAACCAAAAAAAGTAAGCCACCACAGCGATAATTACCGCACAAAAAATATTGAGGATAAATCCTGCTTTCATCATTTCCTTTTGTTGAATGTCACCAGTGCCAAATACAATAGCATTCGGTGGTGTGGCCACTGGAAG
>JASLHL010000090.1 GCA_030152225.1 Flavobacterium sp.
TTTTGTTTGTCATTTATTGATTTTATCTAAATTTCTTCAAGTTAACAAAAATATGTTTCCTAATTTTGGGTTCAAATATAGTGAATCGCTTCTGATTAGACTACAATAATTTTATATGAATATTATCAAACTCGATGCCACTGCATCCACCAATACCTATTTAAAGAATTTGTTAACAACTTGTGATTTAGAAAATTTCACGACGATTGTGACTGAAAATCAATTTGCAGGTAAGGGACAACGCGGATCGGGTTGGGTTTCTGAAGCAGGTAGTAACCTGACCTTTAGTGTGTTGTTGAAAAGCAATCCTCGATCGGTGCAAGGGGTATTTGATCTCAATATTATGGTTGCATTAGCAGTAGTATCTGCCTTAAAAAAAATATACGATCTGCCATTTTTTATCAAATGGCCGAATGACATTTTGTCTTGTAATAAGAAAATATGTGGCATATTGATCGAAAATATTCTCAAGTCACAAGGTGAAGTGTTCTCAATTGTCGGAATTGGAATCAATGGCAATCAAAAGCAGTTTCCCGAAATGAGCAAAGCAAGCTCCTTGAGCCTGTTAACCGGAAAGGAAATAAATAAAGACGAGCTATTACAAGCTATACTAAAGGAATTGACAGTAGGATACTCTACCTTGACAAATGGGGTAGTAGATACGCTGTGGGAACAGTATAAAGCGCACTTGTTTCGAAAAGATGTAGTTTCTGCCTTTGAAATTCCACAGGGCAAACGTTTTAACGGTATTATTCGCGATGTCACGCGCTATGGGAAATTAGTGGTAGAAACGGAAGAGGAAGCAAGGGTAGAATTTGCGTTGAAAGAAGTACAGCTATTGTATTAGTTCAAAATAAGGATTTTCCTTATTTTGAACGGAAGTAAGCGCTTACTTTTGATGTTTAATCGAGATGGAATTAATGCAATAGCGATGCCCTGTTGTCTCTTGTGGTCCATCAGGAAAAACATGCCCTAAATGGCCTTGACAGTTGGAACAAACAACTTCTACGCGGACCATACCGTGTGATACATCTTTGATATACGCCACACTTCCTTCTATGGCTTGATCAAAAGAAGGCCAACCACAATGTGAATTAAATTTGGTTGTTGAGTCAAACAATACCTGTCCACAACCTGAACAGGCGTAGTGTCCTGCTTCATAAAAATCATTGTATTCTCCAGTAAACGGGCGTTCTGTTCCCTTTTCTCTTAGTACGTAGAACTGCTCAGGTGTGAGGAGTTCTCTCCATTCTTCTGCTGTGGTATCTTTGTCTTTTTTCATTATTTTAATCGTGTTAATGCGTTTCTTGTGTAAAATCGCGAATGCGTTCAATTACTTTTTTGTCGCCTAATACTTTGCGGTGTCCTAATCCACTGGTGACCATCAATTGACTGTTGGGCGCGTGTTTCTTAATTTGATAAGCTGCTTTGATTGGAACATCGATATCATCCTCATCGTGGATAATCAAAACTGGAATTTGGATCTCTGCTGCTGCTTTATGTACACAGTAACTGTCCATTGTACGGTTAAATTGCTTTTCAAAGCGCATTTTTATGATGTTGGCAATTTGTGGTTTTAGTTGAATTTGCTTGACGAAATCTTCGATGACGTCCTGAACTACATCTCCACTGCCAATAATGACAGCCTGCTTTGCTTTTAATCCATCGCGCAAGGCATTCATCGTTGTCATACCACCTAAAGAATGCCCAACAATAAGGTCGAAAGGCCCAAATTGCTTTTCAATTTCAAACGCTGAAGCAATAAATTCAGTAAGGTTTGTTTTGGTTTTTGGTGCCAAACCATGTCCTGGTGCGTCAAAACTGACAATGTCATACCCTTGGCGAATCAGTATGTTGGCAATGGTAACCAATTGGGTCCCTCGTCCATTCCACCCGTGAATCAACAAGGCTTTTTTATTGGCTTTTTTGTTGATACCATATTCGTAAACGACAATGTCTTTTTTAATTGCATGTACGTATAATTTAGTCCTTTTACTCTTGGTCAGCATTTCTTTTTCCCTTTTGGGTGTTTTGAATTTAATTGGGGTAATAAAGAGATTCTGCGCAAACTTAGCAGCTAAGGATTGAGAGAAAAATTGTAAAAACTTTCCAGTCCATAGGATTGATTTTGGTATTTCTAATGAATGTTTTACCTTTTTAGAATTGTCTTGCATTATTGAAAAGCATTTGAAACAAAAGTACAAAATATATAAAAGATATTGTTTGCTCTAGAGAGGTGTTTTTTCAAACGGATGTTGATTGGGTGTTTTTTACTTTTGTTTTTTAATGGCTTTCTGTGTAAATTGTAGTTTTTTCTTATAAAAACTTGAATACTAGATAGAAAAGAATAAATAAGTAAAAAATACTATCCAAAAAAAACAAAAAGTAAATTGTGGTAAATCCTAAGAGAATAATTTTAATTTTGAATAAAAAAAAATATGAAAAAAATAGTGCTGTCCTTGGGGGCAATTCTTTTGTTAATCGGGTGTAAAACAAATCCTTTTAGTGGAAAGAGTACCATGGCATTTGTGTCAGATGCCTCTTTGTTTCCGTCGTCTTTTCAACAATATGGCGAGTTTTTAAACGAACATAAAGTGATCAAGGGAACCAAAGATGCAAAGCGCATTGAAGAAATAGGAAATAAAATTCGCGTAGCTGCAGAAAAGTGGTTAACGGCAAATGGGTATCCTAAATACTTGGATGATTACCGTTGGGAGTATAATTTGGTTGACGATAAAGAAGTTAACGCTTGGTGTATGCCAGGGGGTAAAATAGTGTTTTTTACTGGAATTTTACCGATTTGTCAAACAGATGCGGGAATTGCCACCGTAATGGGACATGAAGTCTCGCACGCTTTAGCCAATCACGGTCAACAACGCGTGAGTGCTGCCATGTTACAACAAGCGGCAGCCATGGGATTGGATGTTGCCACTTCAGGTAGTAAAGAATCAACCAAACAAGCCTTGGGTATGGCGTTTGGTTTGGGAAGTCAGTATGGTGTGATGCTGCCTTTTAGTAGAAGTAATGAAAGTGAAGCGGATAAAATCGGACTTACCTTAATGGCTATAGCGGGTTATAATCCCGATGAGGCCGTTGCTTTTTGGAGCCGTATGGCTGCCAATAGTGGCGGAGGGGGCGGATCGTCTTTCACCAGTACCCACCCTTCAAATCAACAGCGCATTGAAGATTTGAAAAGACTAATTCCAGCAGCTAAAGCGGAAGCAGCAAAATTTGGGGTAACCTTTTAAAATAAACAGAAAAAAGCAATCGACACCGATTGCTTTTTTCTATTTTAGTGGATTATTTAAAGTAGAGCATGAAAAATTTTGAAAAAGGGAATCCCAAACTATTAAATGCATGGGCTTTTTATGATTGGGCTAATTCGGTCTATGCCTTAGTTATATCCTCTTCTATCTTTCCTTTGTATTACGGAATGCTATTTCGTGCAAAAGAAATTGATCGCTATTCTTTTTTTGGAATAGAAATGAATAGCGAGAGTATTATCAGCTACGTTACAGCTATCGGTTTCTTGATTATTGCCTTTATTTCTCCTTTGCTATCGGGTATTGCCGATTATTTAGGAACAAAAAAGTTTTTTATGAAACTTTTCTGCGGCATTGGATCTGTTTCTTGCATGCTGTTGTACTTTTTTAGTTTAGATTATTTTGGATGGAGCTTGTTCATCTACATGATGGGATTAATTGGTTTTTGGGGTAGCCTGGTCTTCTATAATTCATATCTACCCGATATCGCATTCGAAGAACAACAAGATCGCATTAGTGCCAAAGGCTATGCCTTAGGCTATGTAGGTAGTGTATTGCTGTTGATCCTCAACCTTGGATTGGTGATGAATGCCGAAAAGTTGGGCTTTGAAGATGCGACTCAAGCTATGCGCGCTTCCTTTATATTGGTTGGAATCTGGTGGCTTGCTTTTAGCCAAGTTACCTTTCGTCGACTGCCAGATTTTAAAAATAACAACAAACTGACAGGCAGTATATTTTTTAAAGGATTTAAAGAATTGAAGAAAGTACTTGTCATGCTGCGAGAACAAACCGTATTGAAACGCTATTTGGTTGCTTTTTTTGTTTATAGTATGGCGGTGCAAACGGTGATGATTATCGCTGCCTTTTTCGGAGAAAAGGAAATTGCTTGGGCAGATGATCAACAACGCAGTATGGGGTTAATCTTAAGTATTATGTTGATCCAGTTAATTGCCATCGTAGGGGCCTTTGCTACCTCAAGCTTGTCTAAGCGCATTGGCAATATCTATACCCTATGTGTATTAAATGTGCTTTGGGTTTTTATCTGTATCTATGCGTATACCATTGTTACGCCCAATGAGTTTTATGTTGCAGCTGCTTTTGTGGGATTAGTCATGGGGGGAATACAATCGCTTTCTCGATCAACTTATGCTAAATTATTACCCGAAACAACAGATACAACCTCGTTCTTTAGCTTTTATGACGTAACTGAAAAAATTGGAATTGTCGTAGGTATGTTTGTCTATGGTTTAATTAGTGACCTCACAGGTAAGATGCAAAATGCGATTTTGTTTCTTATTTTATTTTTTATCGTTGGATTTTTTCTATTATTACGTGTAAAAGAGAAGAAGAAGTAGAAAGAAGGATTATTGTTAATTTTTTTTTGTTAAAAAAGTTTTAAAATCTATTAAAATATATATATTTGGAATTGTAATTAGAATGTAAAATCATGAAGAAATTTTATTCAATATTAATTGGTGTAAGTTTGTTGACAATTGGAGGAGGCTTGGTATCATCTTGCAACAGTTCAGATGATAACGAATTTTCTAGCGATCCTTCGTATAAAGGGCCTACCTATTTTTCACTAACTTTACCTGATACTACGCGTATTGAAACGGAAAAGTTTTTAGCGACTTTGGATGCTAATGGAGAATTTCGTTTGGAAATGCAAGAAATGGATGGAGGTGATCAACAATTTAGCTTCTCCTTATTGAAGTTTCAAGAGGGGAATTTTCCAACCAACTTAAATCTTATTGAGTATACAATGCGAACAGGGGAACTTAGTTTTGATGCCTTTAGTTCCTTAGATATGAATGATCCTAGAAGAAATAATGGGATGATCAAAATTTCAAAGATTGACAAGGAAGCCATGCTAGTAAGTGGATCTTTCAATAGTTCGATGGTTCCTTCGCCATTAAATGAAAGTGGATTGAGAACATTTAAATTATCAGGTGAGTTTAAAAATATTCCGTATAAAAGAATAGGGGTAAGTGGCAAACATGGATTTGTATATGCGAGTTTGAATGATACGGATATCAATGATTTAATGGTCGTTTCTAATGAAAAAGGAGATATCGTTGACGGCAAAGTTGTTATTGCAGCAGAAAGTCAACCTATGCGCAAAAGATCGATTAAAATTAGCTTTCCTAAAGAAGCTGTTGCTGGAACGTATAAGTACGATCAAGTAGCGGTAGAGTATACCTCTGAAAATGGAGTGAAATACTTTTCAAACGTTGAAGATAAAAGTTTAGAAGGAAGTGCGTTAAAAATAGAAGGAATTACCCAATTACCACTATCAGAACGCGCGACATACAAAGGGAAATTTATATTTAAGTTAAGATCGAAAGAAGGACGTGTTCTTACGTTAGAGTTCGGAGATTTTAGCGCTGATTTGCTTTTGAAAGAAGTTGTAACACCTGGACCTGGACCAGGGGATGGAAGTGGACCAATTGAATTGTAAGACAATAGCGATAAATAACTGACATAAGACCTTGCTTTATGCAAGGTTTTTTTATGGCATAAAGATTGAACTACTACTGTAGTATGAAACTAATAAGTGGCTTTTTTTGTTGATTATTAAGAACTTATGTTTTTTGTTCTCGATGATAGAATATAAGCTACTGACAAAATGACGTGATATTTATAATATGGCAAACCAAAAAATAATAACATTAGATAATTTGATGCTTGATGATTTCTTAGATGGTGATTCTGAGTTCATTCCTTTGTTAAGTCAAGAAGATGAAGAAGAAATGAATAATGAGGAACTACCCGTAGAATTGGCGATTTTGCCTTTGCGTAATATGGTTTTATTTCCAGGTGTTGTTATTCCAATTACAGCAGGAAGAGATAAGTCAATCAAATTGATTGAAGCAGCCAATAAAAAAGGCAAAAGTATAGGAGTTGTTGCTCAAATTAACGAAGATACGGAAGACCCAGGAATACAAGATATTCACCACCAAGGAACTGTAGCCCGTATCATTAAGGTATTGAAACTACCAGATGGAAATATTACCGTAATCCTACAAGGGAAAAAGCGTTTTGAGATTGCAGCATTGGTTGCTGAAAAACCATACCTAACTGCCACAGTAAAAGAATGTGATGAAATACGTCCCGAAGCGGATGATCAAGAATTCTTAGCTGTTGTAGATTCAATCAAAGAACTCGCAGTCGAAATTATCAGAGAAAATCCAAATATCCCTTCAGAGGCTTCTTTTGCCGTGAAGAATATAGAGAGTAATTCATTTTTGATCAATTTTGTTTCGTCTAACCTCAATTTAACGGTAGAAGACAAACAACAATTGTTACGCATCAATGATTTAAAAGCTCGTGCGTATGAAACCTTGCGTTTAATGAATGTAGAGCTTCAAAAGTTACAGCTGAAAAACACGATTCAATCCAAAGTGCGTATCGATTTAGATCAGCAACAAAAGGAGTACTTCTTACACCAACAGATGAAAACCATTCAAGAAGAATTGGGAGGATTTTCAAATGAAGAGGAGTTTGAAGACATGCGCAAAAAAGCCAAGGAGAAAAAGTGGTCTAAAGAAGTAAGTGAGCGTTTCGACAAAGAATTGATGAAATGGCAACGCATGAACCCACAAGTAGCAGAATTTGGGATTCAACGCAATTATTTAGAGCTTTTATTAGAGCTACCTTGGAAAAAGTATTCGGAAGATAAATTTGACCTTAAACGCTCTCAAAAGATCCTAGATAAGGATCACTATGGCATTGAAGATGTCAAGAAAAGAGTAATTGAACATATGGCGGTTTTAAAACTGCGCGATGATCTTAAAGCTCCAATCTTGTGTTTATATGGACCTCCAGGTGTTGGGAAAACATCCATTGGAAAGTCTATTGCCAAAGCGTTAGGTAGAGAATATGTACGCATCTCTTTAGGGGGATTGCGCGATGAGGCGGAAATTAGAGGACATAGAAAAACATACATTGGCGCTATGCCAGGACGTATCATTCAAAGTTTGAAAAAAGCTGGAACATCAAACCCCGTATTCTTACTCGATGAGATTGATAAATTGTCTGTGAGTAACAATGGAGATCCGTCTTCTGCTTTACTAGAAGTGCTTGATCCAGAACAAAACAACGATTTCTATGACAACTTCCTTGAAATGGGATACGATTTATCCAAAGTGATGTTTATTGCTACCTCAAATAGCTTGTCGACGATTCAACCTGCCTTGAGAGACCGTATGGAAATCATCGAGATGACAGGGTATACCATCGAAGAAAAAGTCGAAATAGGTAGACAACATTTATTGCCTAAACAATTAGAAGAACACGGACTGACAACCAAAGACTTGGTGATTGGCAAAAAGCAAATGGAGTTCATTGTCACCCATTATACGCGCGAATCTGGAGTTCGTGGATTGAATAAACAACTAGCACATGTAGCCAGAGGTATTGCCAAAAGTATTGTGTTGGAAGAAGAATTTAATCCAAAAGTGACCGAAGAAGAACTGCGTAAAATATTAGGTACCCCTCGATTTGAGGCTGATAAATACGAAAATAATGACGTAGCAGGTGTGGTAACAGGATTAGCTTGGACAAGTGTTGGGGGAGATATTTTGTATATCGAATCCATTGTCTCTAAAGGCAAAGGTGGATTGAGTATTACGGGTAACTTAGGTACGGTAATGAAAGAGTCTGCTACGATTGCGTTAGAGTATATCAAAGCACATGCGGATGAATGGGGAATTCCCTCCGATGTATTCGATCACTATAAAATCCATATTCACGTACCAGAAGGAGCTACGCCTAAAGATGGACCAAGTGCGGGGATTACCATGTTAACCTCTATGGTATCTTCTTTTACTCAACGCAAAGTCAAGAAAAACTTAGCGATGACAGGTGAAATCACCTTGAGAGGAAAAGTCCTACCTGTAGGGGGAATCAAAGAGAAGATCCTTGCGGCAAAACGCGCCAATATCAAAGAAATTATCTTGTGTAAAGAAAATAGAAAAGATATCGAAGAAATTAAAGAAGACTATATCAAAGGATTGACGTTCCATTTTGTCGATCGCATGGATGAAGTGTTGAAAATTGCCCTACTAGATGAAAAAGTAAAAAAGGCAAAAGATTTTACGGTAGAAAAAGCATAAGACGAACAACCGTTCACCGAAAATAAAGGAAAAAGCAGTAGTAAAATAAACCATACTACTGCTTTTTTTATGGGGTAAAAGCAATACATCCCGCTTAAACACAAAAAAACATAAAAAAAGACAAGTGGAAGTCAGTAGCCCGTGTATCCTTTTTTACGATTGTTTTTGAAAATGTAATATATTAGCGACGTAATATAAATTGCTCATGAGGAATTCATTATTGTGGATGGGGATAACCATACTCTGCTTGCTATCGCATAAGACCTATAGCCAAGTGGGAGCTGACTATACCTATCAGTTTTTGAATATACCCTCTTCGCCTGTGCAGGCGGCTTTGGGTGGGAAGAACTTTGCTTCCTCTGATAAAGTCAGCCAAGTATTTTGGAATCCAGCCGTTGTTAATGAAGCAATGAATAATCAGGTTGATGCGAGTTTTAGTCGAGTGTATGGCGTGGCGAATTACGGTTCCTTGGGGTATGCGAAAACCTTTCGCTCTAAGCGCAATCTATTCGTAGGCGTTAATTTTATCAACTATGGCGATATGGAAGGCTATGATGAATTTGGTAGCTATACTGGAAGTTTTCACGGTAATGAGGTAGCCGTAGTAGCGGGATCTTCCTATCAAATCGAACAATCCGATTGGTATGTGGGAGCAAACGTAAAATTTGTCTTTTCTTCGATGGAATCCTATCAATCTATAGGGGCAGCGATCGACTTAGGAGTGCTGTATAAGGATGAAATTGGAAAGTGGGATTTTGCCTTCACCATCCGAAATATGGGGGCTCAGATCAAGACCTATGCCGATTATAGAGAAAAATTACCATTAGATGTCGCAATTTCTGTTTCGAAAGAATTAGAAAACGTACCTTTGCGTTGGCACATTACAATAGATAATTTACAACAATGGGATTTGTCCTTTTCAAACCCCAATAGAGGGACTACGTCTATAGACGAAGAATTCAAAGAAGAAAAGGTCAGTTTCTTTAACAATGCCCTACGGCATTTCATTGTTGGAGTAGAACTTTTTCCGCAAAAGAAGTTTCAAGTCCGTTTGGGCTATAACTTCCGAAAAGGAGAGGAACTGCGTATTGTCGACAATCGACATTTCGCAGGTATAACTGCGGGCGTGGGTTTACAACTGAAACGCCTTAAATTCGACTATTCTTATGCACGCCAAACCACAGCAGCAAACACGAGTATGTTTGGTGTTCGTTTTGATCTGAATTAATTGTAAATTTTTCAAATTTGAAAAAGATAACTATAGCGATAGACGGTTTTTCCTCTACAGGAAAAAGCACATTAGCCAAAGCACTAGCCAAGGCATTAGGTTATATCTATATTGACACAGGTGCCATGTACCGCGCCGTGACGCTTTTTGCCATGCGCAAAGGACTAATCTCTGTCAAAAACTTTGATCAAGCAAGGTTAGTAGAGCTCTTGGATAGCTTTGATCTGCATTTTGAATATAATGTAGCCAAAGGGTATGCCGATATCTATCTCAACCAAGAAAATGTAGAAGAACTTATCCGCACTTTGGAGGTTTCTCAATTTGTAAGCCAAATTGCAGCCGTATCAGAAGTGCGAAAAAAATTAGTAGAGCAACAGCAAAATCTCGGTAAAGCGAAAGGTGTGGTCATGGACGGTAGAGATATCGGAACCGTTGTTTTTCCCGATGCGGAATTGAAAATATTTATGACAGCCTCTCCTGAGATTCGCGCAGAAAGACGTTTCAAAGAATTAAAAGAAAAGAATAGCGAGGTGGTATATGAAGATGTGTTCCGCAATGTGGTTGAACGCGATCAAATTGATACCGCCAGAAAAGATTCCCCTTTAGTTAAAGCTGCAGATGCCATCGAGATTGACAACTCCAATTTGTCTCGAGAAGAACAGTTTGATTTAATCCTTCAATTAGTAAAAGAAAGAATTTAATATGATCTACGGAAATTTGCTCTTAGATCCCAGTATCTATTGACTTATTTCTAGCACTTACAAGATATAATTATGAATGTAAAATTGAAACTAACGGGTATGAACTTCCTCGAATTTGCTGTTTGGGGAGCGTATCTAACGTCAATGGGAAACTATTTAGGCTCTATTGGATTAGGACCTAAGATTGGCTCGTTTTATGCCATGCAAGGAATTGTATCGATATTTATGCCAGCGATTATGGGTATTGTGGCAGATCGATGGATTCCCGTTCAACGTTTATTGGGAATCAACCACTTATTAGCGGCCATTTTTATGTTTGCTACCGGATATTACGGGTATATTTCAGGAAGTAATGTCGACTTTACCACCATTTTTACGCTGTATACCATTAGTGTGGCTTTCTTTATGCCAACGATAGCCCTGTCCAATTCTACGGCCTATACGGTATTAAAGCAACATCAGCTCGATGTGATTAAAGCCTTTCCGCCTATTCGTACTTTTGGAACTATTGGTTTTATCATTGCGATGCTATTTGTAAACTTCTTCGGTTATACGGGAGATAGCTTAGGCTTTAACTTCAGTAGTAGTCCTGATTTTGTTAGTTTTCAACAAGATTACCACCAATTTTACGTTTCTGGATTTTTAGGGGTGATCCTATTTTTATACAGCTTCACTTTGCCAAATTGTCCTGTGAATAAATCGGGGGAAAAACGCACCTTAGCCGATGCCTTTGGACTAAAGGCCTTTGCGCTATTTAAGCAAAAGAAAATGGCAATTTTCTTTATTTTCTCTATGTTATTGGGGGTTTCCCTTCAAATTACAAACGGATATGCCAATCCCTTTATCACGACGTTTAAGGAAATTCCGGAATATGCACACACTTGGGGCGCGAGTAATGCCAATGCATTAATCTCCCTTTCACAAATCTCAGAAACCCTGTGTATTTTGTTGATTCCGTTCTTCTTGAAGCGCTTTGGAATTAAGGTGGTGATGATGATGTCCATGATTGCTTGGGTATTGCGTTTCGGATTATTCGGTTTAGGAGATCCAGGTAATGGCGTTTGGATGTTTATCTTGTCGATGATTGTGTACGGAATTGCTTTCGACTTCTTCAACGTATCAGGCTCTTTATATGTAGACAATGAAACCAGTGAAGATATTCGCTCTTCCGCTCAAGGCGTATTCATGATGATGACCAACGGTTTTGGTGCAACTATCGGAATGTTCTTAGCACAAGCAGTAGTCAATCACTACGTGTACAGCCAAGAAGACCTATTACTACAGGTAGAAGGATGGAGACATTCGTGGATTATTTTCGCCTTATTCTCTTTGGTCGTGACCATTTTGTTTGCCATTATTTTCAAATACAAACACAAACCCGAAGATGTAGAGCATCTTTCTCATTAGAGGGAATATACATACAAAACAAAAGCAGTAGCGAAGCATTCGTTACTGCTTTTTTGATTTCATTAGGTAAATTCCTTTACTGCACAGGCTCTTTTAATTGTTGCAATAAGCTTACTACTTGCAGGATGCGGTGTACATCTGATGCATCTAAAAAGAGATCTTCTCCTTTGTCTGTACAATGTTGTACATAGTAGTAAAACAGTTCATTAATGCTTTGTGCATAAGAGGTAAAGTTGGTGTTGAGTTCAACGAGCTCTTGTAGAAGCGTTGCATTGTACTGATCAGTTGATCGTACTCGGGTGTGGGGTTTGATACTCATATTGTTGTAATTTAGGAAGGATAAAGCTCATACAACTTAGATGTCCTAACGCTTACAACAGCATTTACAGTTGTTTCCAATACTGCCATCATATTATATGAGCAAAGTCTTTTTAGCAA
>JASLHL010000149.1 GCA_030152225.1 Flavobacterium sp.
TTTCATCAAGACGCGTACCACATCCAAGGCTTTTACCTTGTGATTAGATTTCACCGGCACATCATTGACAAAAATATTTCCATTCGATGCTGCTTGTTGAATTTTATTGCGCGTTGCGTTTTCAACTAAATTCATCAAAAATTTATCTACGCGTAAAGGCGCTTGCCCTTTTCCAGCTTCAAATCGAAAATGTTCAAATAATTCATCTTCTAAATCATCGAACATTTCATTTACATTTTCTTGCATAAATTACGTTGTCTTAATCAATATCGGGTGCTACATCTAGTTGTTCTGCAGAAAGTCCAGCTTTACCATCCCCTAAAACGAAATCAATCTTAGAGTTCTTCACAACTAAATCCCCTTTTTTTAATTTTTTCCCATTTTGATGAATTTCCAAAACAACATCTTTGCCAATAAAAGTGGCATATGATTTTGTTCCTTCTTTCAATCCCATCGAAACGATTGTAGACCTTGCTTGTCTGTATGTCAATTGCTCTAATTCAGGCAAAATTACTTTACCATAACCCGAAGCGTTAATCTTTACGTAAATTTTTCTATTCTCTTTGACACTTGATCCTGGCATTGGATCTTGTTCTAATACAGTCAAAGGTCGATAGTTTTTATCGTAATCTAACGTATCTAATACCACCATACGCAATTCGTTTTTATCAATCACCTGCTCGGCTTGGAACGTATCCAATTTAATTAAATTAGGCACTTCAATTCGCTGATCGTGATTGGTGGTTATTTTCAACCATTTCAAAAGGCCTACTACACCCACAATGGAGATTACGATGGCCACTGTCAGGGAAATTAAAAAGCTCTTGCTTTTCAAAAATTGAAATAATTTCATACGATAGATTTTTGACAAAGATATAAAATCGAAAAGATTTTTTGTTTCTGTGTTTTGTTATAAATTTGTTTTAAACAATTTTATCCAATTCTTTTAAAAATCTAACTTCAAACATTCTTGGTCTATGAAGCACGTAGCAATAATTATGGGAGGCTATTCGAGTGAATTCGAAATTTCACTAAAAAGTGGTCAAGTCGTATTCGATACTTTGGATCGCACACAATACACGCCATATAGAATCCATATTTTTCGCGATAAATGGGTCTATGTAGATGAAAACCAAGAGGAATTCCCCATAGATAAAAACGATTTTTCTGTTGTGTATAAGGGACAAAAAATAACTTTTGACGTTGTTTTTAATGCCATACATGGAACACCTGGAGAAGATGGTTTACTTCAAGCGTATTTTGAGCTCATCAAAATGCCTCACACCTCTTGTAATGCCTATCAAGCAGCATTAACAATGAATAAAAGAGATATGCTATCTGTATTGAAACCGTATGGAATTAAAACAGCTATTTCCTATTATTTGAATGAAGGAGATGACATCAACCCTGAAGAAATCATTCAGCGTGTAGGTCTACCTTGTTTTGTTAAACCCAACCGTTCTGGGTCGAGTTTTGGTATTTCTAAAGCTCATACAACCGAAGAGCTACTTCAGGCGATTGAAGTTGCTTATAAAGAAGACAATGAAATCTTAATTGAGAGTTTTTTAAAGGGTACCGAAGTTTCTGTTGGAGTTATTAATTATCAGGGAGAAGTTATGGTATTGCCTATTACAGAAATTGTCAGCGAGAATGACTTTTTTGATTATGAAGCGAAATACTTAGGAAAATCACAAGAAATAACTCCTGCACGTCTTGACGAGGCAGTCAAAGAAAAGATTGAAGCTATTGCGATCAAAATCTATCGCATTCTAAAAATGGACGGATTTTCGAGAAGTGAATTTATTCTTGTAGATAATACACCTTTTTTACTGGAGATGAATACAGTTCCCGGATTGACAAGAGAAAGTATTTTACCTCAACAAGCTGCAGAAGCGAATATTTCACTGCCAGACTTGTTTGGTAATGCAATTAACTTAGCTTTGCAGAAATAAAGACTCCCAAAGTATGAGAAGAGCAGTTTTACCAGGATCCTTTGATCCAATTACCAATGGGCATTACGACATCATTAAAAGGGCTTTACCCCTCTTTGATGAAATTATCATTGCTATTGGTGTGAATGCGGACAAAAAATATATGTTCAGTTTAGAGGAACGCAAAGTTTTTATTGAAAAAACCTTCGCTGGCGAACCCAAAATAAAAGTAGAAACCTATCAAGGTTTGACAACCGATTTTTGTCACCAGAAACAAGCCCAATTTATTTTAAGAGGCTTGAGAAACCCAGCTGACTTCGAATTTGAGAAAGCAATTGCGCATACCAATCGCTTCTTAACCAAGATTGAAACGGTATTTTTACTAACTGCTGCAAGTACGTCTTTTATCAGTTCCAGTATTGTACGCGACGTCATCCGAAATAACGGAGAATATACCAAACTAGTGCCCGCACCAGTGAGGATCTAATGAACATAAAAAAAGATGCCCATTCAACATGAATGGGCATCTTTTTTATTTATTCACTAAGCAAGCCTGCTTCTTCTACTAAAAGTTTGATGTTTTCATACGAATTGGACATCGCTTCTTTGATCTGTGCTTTGTCAAACCAAACTACTTCTTCGATTCCCTCTTCGGCTTGGCCTTTTAATTCACCTTGATACGATGTAGTCATTTCAAACCAGCTCGTAATTTTCAGTCGGTACTTGCCATTGCGCTTAAAAACGTGATAGGTCTTTGGCAATTTTCTGCCAATCTTCAACTGCCCTACTCCTGTTTCTTCCTCTACTTCACGCATGGCAGTATCTGCAATCTCCTCGTGTTTTTCTATACCGCCTTTGGGCAAATCCCATTTGCCGTTTCTTTTGATAAAAAGAACCTTTCCTTCCTCATTGTACACCACACCACCGCCTGCTTTTTGAACGGGAATTTTTTCTTTTAACCTTTTCATCATTGCTTTTTCATCAGGATGATATAAAAATGCCTTATCAATTTTATTTTGAAAATATTTAATGATAATTTTGTCAATATCAACACTGTCTAACAAGAACAACTGAAAATCGGTTTCTTTCTCAATTTTATCAGTTAGAAACAACGGTTTATCGTTTACAAAAACTTTATACATTTGTATTATGATTTTTACTAAAGAAACAGCTCAACAAAC
>JASLHL010000160.1 GCA_030152225.1 Flavobacterium sp.
TGTCAACGATATCCCCTTTGCCTTTGATCAAGCGACTATCACCACTGAAGGAGCGCGAGAATTGGATCGACTTGTTGCGCTGATGGTAGAAAATAAAACCATGCGCATTTTAATTGTGGCCCATACTGATCGAGTGGGAAAAGAAAAATACAATAAAAAACTAGCTCAAGCTAGAGCAAAGGCCACAGCCCAGTACTTGTTTGATCATGGAATTGCTCAGGATCGCGTAGAAGCGAAAGGCGTAGGGAGTAGCGAACCTAAAGTAGATTGTAGTACCTGTACAGAGTTCGAAGACCAACAAAATAGACGTTCTGAATTTATCATTCTCCAACCCTAAAGAAAGGAAATTCTATTTTTTCGTTTCTATTTTATTCAAGGTAAAGTTAGCTTTTAGCTGTTGCACTGACACTTGGTTGCTTTGGGGGAGGAAGCTATAAGTAACCGTTCCCTCCGGCGATCGGAACGTGTTTTCGCCTACGGCATCCAATAACGCGTAGCGATTACAACCTGAAGGTTTTAAAAAGAGCTTGTTCTTTTCAATGACAAATTCGATCGTAAGATCCAATTGGGCATTGTGATAGGATCCTACATACTGTTGTAATTGCTCAGGGGTTACGGGAATAGTTTCAAATTGAGGCAACGTATATTTTTTGGCGTAGAGAATCGCAAGCAAGGCATCAAAGAGCTGGTAATGAGAAAAAGCAGCGCCATTAATTGCGTAAACAACGGTTAGCTTTTCCGCTTCATTATAGTAAAGCAAAGAAAAAGAGCCGAAGGTTCCCCCCGTATGTCCAACAAAATTTTTCTTTTTGTATAGGTAATACATCATACCACGACCGTATTTCTCTTTGAATGGAACAGGTTTCATGCTTGCTAAACTATGCTTAGAAATCAGTTTGTTTGAAAATAACGCTTGATTGAATTGAGCCAAATCATCGACAGATGAAATAAGATCATTGACTCCATTGGTGTTTTCAAAGCTAATCTCATCCATCACTTCCCATTGATCAAATAATTGATAGGACTGTACGGGATAAGGCAACACATCACTAGCTGTATAGGTGTTTTGTAACTTGATCTTTTTGATGATGTATTTTTTTACAGCCTCGTCATAGCTCATCTGGCGTTGTTGTTCGACTATTCGTGCTAAGAGGTAATACCCCGTATTAGAAAAGAAAAAGTTTTTCTTTTTTAGACCAAAATGCGGTGTTCCCTGTTGGGTGATATTGTCGTGAATCGCCTGTTCTGTTTGGGCTTCTTTGAGCCAGTAAAAGTCGTCCTCATAGCAGGTATAATCGTCTAAGCCACCGGTGTGACTGAGTAAATCGCTGATTTTTACCATAAAGAGATTGGGAATATTGATCGACGGAAAATAAGAAGCTACGCGATCGTCTAGCTTGAGTTTTCCTTCATCAATCAATTGGTAGACCAAAACCGCAGTAAACATCTTGGTAATTGAACCAATGTGATACAAATGCGGATCTTGTTGATCTTCCCCCACCAATTGATGTCCAAAATCATTGCGATATAAGACTTTGTTGTTTTTGTAAATCGCAACAGAACCAATCCCCCTTTGAAAAGAATTGATGCGCTGAATGTATTCGTCTGCTTTTTGCGTATTGAATTTTTGGGCTACGGAAACTGTAGTAAAAAGCGAACAAACAAAAAGGAGCAACAAGTTAGATTTCATGATGAGGTATTGATGGTGTTTTTCAAATATATCAAATTAATTGATTTTTTCCATTTAGAGTAAAAGGAAAAGAGGGTTTAGCCCCACTGCTGGTCGGAAGATTAATCTTCCGACCAGCAGTGTCACTAGATCTACCTGCTTTTGCTGTGATTTATCTGAAGGTATAAGCTACACCTAGACTAAGGGAGTTCATTTTCCACTTTATATCGGAATCTTCCATGTCATTGAGGTTGCTAAGACCAAGGCTATACTTGAGGTTGAGGTCGATGTTATCTGTAAATCGATAACCTACGCCAGCAAAAAGACTGAAGTCGAGGTATTTAATTCCCTCTGGAAAGAAAGTAGTTCCTGTCTCTTTTTCGTTAAAGGGATTGTTTCCATACATTATAGCACCTAAAGTTCCGCCAAGAAAGGTTTTAAACTTTTTCTTAAAAGTATAATGTACACTGATCGGTTCAATTAACATCGAGTGAAGAACAAAATTTTCGCTGTTTTCTTTTAGATTAGCCCCCATATTGGCATAGCCTAGTCCAAATCGAAGCGCCCATTGATCATTGATTTCTTTGTATTGATAAAGAGCTAAATAGAATCCCACGCGTTCGTTCGCTTTGACTCCATTGATATTGGAAACTAAGGGTCCCCCTTCAATACTGTAATCACAGTCAAAGCATAAAAAGCCAGTGCCATAGTGACTACCAAATCCATATTGAGCCTGAGCAGTTGAAATAATAGCAAAAAAGAAAAGTAAGGTAAGGTGTAATTTTAATTTCATAGGTAATAAGTGGTTGGTTAAAAAAGTTTCATTTGTAGTAAGGAGAAAAAGGATTGTATTTCCTCTTGCTTGTTGGACAATTTATTTTTTGCTGTTGTATAAATGAGATGAAGTTGTTGTTGTAAATAGCTAGAATAGAATGAATAACGTTTTTTAGTTTTTATACGTAACAAGGGAATGAATAATACAGTAAACATAGTTTTTTTGTTAATTAATACAAATTATTCCGTACTATTTTTTAGTAAATACAATCTGTTTTGTTTATTTCTGATTATTTATTGGTTCTTGTTGCTGTTTATTTGTTTTATTTCCGTTTTACTGCTTTTATTCGTATGTCTTAGGTATTTTTTGTTTCAGTTTTAAAGTGAGGTGTTTTTTGCTAGCAATGATTTTAACAAGAGGTGTAGTTTTACTGTAAATAGCACCAATTTTATCTTGTTACCTTTAAGTAGTGTAAATCAACGAGCCGAGGAGAAAATTAGCACGGCGTGGTAGAGTCTTTTGGATTTTACCACCACATACAAAAGGAAAAACGCAAGACTACGAAGTAGCGCTTGCGTTTTTTTATGTGGATTGCATGAAGTAATCGGTTTATATTTACTGGTTTCCATTTAACTCCGATGGCGCGGATTGCAAATCTAACGTGCGGATTGCCGTGCGATCGGGATCATCTAAAATTCTTCTTTTAATTTCTGCCATACTTTACGTTGTTTACTGTTTACTATGTTTTACCATCGTTCTTTGCTAATCACATGCTACATGAAGAAACTACAAACCTACATCAGTCGAAATTAACCTGCAATACCCCCTTTCCTTATATGGAAAAAGAAAGCTCAAATGGCTTTATTTGTCTCTATATTAAAAGCGTAAGCAGTTGTTATTCAGCTGTTTGTTTTGTTTTATTTTAGTTTTGTTTGGGGTTTCTTCGGTAAACATGTGTATTTACGGGGGATTACCCTTCATTTACCGAACAAAACCCAAAGAAAACCCGAACAAAACCCAATCCATTTCCGTTTTGCTGCAAGAAATTAACCACTTCTTTTTCTTCTAAATTCATGTAAAAACAAAACTCCGATGGCGCGGATTTAAGAGGCAAGTCCGCGCGATCGGGTGTGGACAGTTGATGTATTTTTTATTCTTGTTGAACGATAAACATATTGAATATTCTATATTCAACAATATTGGCATTACCATTTTTATTAGGATTAGTTTTTATAAAATTGTTTTCCTCATTGGGAGGATGGGCTTTCTGTTTGGTATTTTGCCAGTGTTCTGGTTTAAGGAATAAACCTGTGGCAAATTGTTTTCTTTGTTCTTTATAGGTTAGCTTACAGCTAATAGGAGCTAAGCCTTGCTTATTGGTTCTACTCCTAGAAATAATAAATAGTATATTTAATTTATGTAGTTCCATAGTTTGTTCAGGTTAGGGTATAAAAAAACTACCTGATGAGGTAGTTTTTAGGTATTAATGTTCTTTTACATAGCTATCTAGCCCTTGAAATAGAAGGTTTTCCATTTGTGTTGGACCAAAAAAATGCGTGTTTACTCCATTTTCGTAGATTAAATTGATAGGTAAACCAAGTGTATCTGCTTTAATATTTCGATCTTTAAGAAAGCTGCCAAGCATTCTATGATTGAAAGGATCTATTAATTTATCATCCCCCATAAGTTGATAGGTTTTATCTATATTTAGTTTTTTCATTTTGTCTAAGACTATTTTGTTTTGAGCTATTGTTACTTTGTCAAAGTTTACAAAAATGAGATTAATGTTTCGGCTAGCTGCATATTTTTTTAATGTTGGTATCTCTTTTAAACAAGACTCACACCAGCTTGCCCAAAAGTTCACCATTGTTTTGGTAGTGGTAGCTTGTGTTATAGCATCATATTGAGCAATAGAAATACGGTCTATTGTTTTCGTTGCAAGTGCCTCTTCAACTGTTTCTTCAGAAATAAGCGAAGATTCAGCAGTCCCACCTGCTACTGTTACATTAGTAGAAAACCAATAGTATATGATTCCCCCAGCTACAGCTATAGTAAAAATGATTCCTGCTAAGAAGTAAAGTACTTTTTTCATAATTTATTATTTAATGGTTATACTATAGGTAGTTTGTTTTTTGTATATGTTACAGTATGGTTATTTTTTTAGTATATTATTATTTTTGATAAGAGGTTATTAGGGGTTTTAGTGTTATTTTATCTTAATGGATTAAGAAGGAATGTTCATTTATGTCCTATAAAATGGTGCTAGGTAATGATTTTAGTAGTGTACTGTATGATAAAATGCTGTTTGTACTTAAGAAAAACTTATTTAGAGATAAATAGTTGCAACCTCCACTCAAAACATGCAACCTATTTTGCAACCTTTAAATCAGTATAGTATTTAATACATAAAACTAGATGTTGAGGTAATCTACTGAATATCTGAGGTATATAAACAAAAAAAGCCACCATACAGGTAGCTTTTTATATAAAAGTGGAGAAGATGGGGCTCGATGAATTGTAGCTATACTGGACAGCGTGTTTCTGATTTTATGCGATTTGATAAATCCATGATTCGTAAACAGAAGAACAAAAAAGGGAAGGAAGTGGTTTTTATCGAGTTTGAGCAAGTAAAAACACAAAAGCTAATGAGTATTCCTTTGTCTTCAAAAGTGCTTGCAATTCTCGCTAAAAGATATGGGAATTTCCCTCGGGCTATCTCTGACCAAAAATACAATAAGTACATCAAGGATGTTTGCGAAGCTGCAAAGATCAATGAAGTTGTTTTTGGAAATGGAAGAAAAAAAGGAAATGATGATGTATGGAGAAGTGATCAAGGAAATTTCAAAAAACATGAGTTAGTGACTTCTCATATTGTCTAACGGTCCTTCGCAACTAATAATTATGGGAAAATACCTACGGTTCTTCTTATGAGTATGACTGGCCATAGCTCTGAAAAAATGTTTTTGACGTATATTGGAAAAGGCTCCAACGATTTAACGATGGAGCTTAGTGAGTATTTTGATTAAAAATAAAAAGCGACTAATTAGGTCGCTTTTGTACTGATTTTTTCTTCTATTTTAAATACTAAATTTAGATTTTTAGGACAAGCTTCAACCGTAAATAAATTTCCAGATTTAGTCTCTT
>JASLHL010000163.1 GCA_030152225.1 Flavobacterium sp.
CGTAGACGAACCGCCACAAAGAACCATAACATCAATTTTACCTTTATAATCAAGTACTTGATCTAAAGCAACCACTGTTGACGTGGAAGGAATGGTTTCAGGTGATCGTCGCGTAAAAATGGCTACGAGCTCCAAATCAGCGTTTTGTTGAATTGCTTGTTCTACGCCTTTTCCTAAATTACCATAACCTACAATTCCGATGCGAATAGGGGATATTGAGTGTGTCATATTTTTTAATTTTAGCAACAATTGCTTCTTTTAGTTCTAAGTGCCCAAAAGTACTCAAAAGTTTAGAGACATCGGTATTCCTGCCTTTTTATTTCTCGCAGTGAATAGATCCTTCATCTCTCTGAGTAGCGCGTGGCGGTTTTTGTTGGAATACCTGGATTTTGGGGTAAAATAAGACCCGGAACTAAAGCAATATTCGCTGGGCTTACCTGAACACTATAACTTTCGATATAATCCCTATCGGTAATGCTTCCTGATCTTTGAATGTAGATTTCTTTTATTTCCCCTACTTGAAGTAGATGAATTTCTGATTTAAGCCTTTCATTTTTATTAGATTTTGCTATCACGTGGACGAACATCGGAGAATTAGCCTTTAACGTAACTGAAAATAAGAAGAAAGTGGTCCGCGGTGTTATACTTGGATTGACTGATGGCCCTAAATACTGAATACTGGCCTCTGACGTTTTTAGCTCATTCGAATCTTTTGTGCAACTACTTACTCCGATGCAAATTAACAAGACCACAAGGATATGGATGTATTTTTTCATGATATATTATTTTAAACACCTCAAAGTAGCTGAAAGAATTATTTACTGTTGTGTAAAAGGTATATTTAACAAATTAATGACAGAATAGTATTCTTTGTTAGGACTGTAGGTGAATATTTTATCCCATGCTTCTTTGAATTCTCAAAATAGAAACGCTTGTTTACTAGTTTGGAGCGCAAGAGGCGTTTAGGTTAAACCTCTCCAAAAAGGAGTCAATTTTCTCCAATTTGACTTGTGTTTTAAGGCTTATTTTGTTTTTTAAAATAGAATATTTATTTCCTGTATTTTTTATTGATTTTTAGGTGATTTACTGATTTCTTTTTGGTTAAAAATTTATTTTAATTACTAATTTTTATTTTATTGTGGGTTAAATTTGTGTTTTTAATAAATTAATCTAACTATTTAAGTGAAAAGATACATCATACTAGTTTATGTGGTTTTGTCTTGTACTATGGGGAGTTTTGCCCAAAAGAAGACCATTGAATTTACTCGGGAAAATTATTTAGAAGACTTTGATTTTATCGTCAAATTGATCAAAGAACAACACCCCAATCCTTTTCGTTTTATTGCTAAAGAAAAGTTCGATGAGCAAACAACAGTCTTAAGGAATCGATTAATGGAGCGTCCAACCTTAGAGACTTTCTTTTTAGCTAATCCATTGGCCTTGATCCACGATGCACATTTGGAGTTACTCCCTGATGGTGATGTATATAGTGCTTTCATCAAGCAAGGCATGTTTTTTCCGCTCAACACTACGGTTTATGATAATCGGGTGTTTGTCAATCAGTATGTCAAAGAAGTACCCATAGGAGCAGAGCTAATTCAGGTTAATGGGCAGTCTGTTCAGGATATTATCAAACAAATACCTCCTAAGGTCGATGGGGATATTGTGGCTAGTACACAAAAAGATTTTGGTCAATATGCCTCTATACTTTTTCCTCATTCCTCGTATTTTACGATTGTTTATCGAGCGAATTCCTTAACACCTTTACAAACAGTAAATTTGAAAGCAGTTGATTTTGATCGATTTAACTACAATAAAAATAAAAGTGTTTTACCCTTAAAAGTACTGGCTTATTCTTCGGGGATTTATGGTTCTGTGTTGGATCAAGAAACGTATCTGTTGCAGATTAATTCATTCGCTTTATCAGAAGATTATGCCTATGCAATTCTAAACACTGTATTTAGTGAGATAAAAGATAAAAAAATCAAACAGCTCATTTTAGATATCCGAGATAATAGTGGGGGCTCATTAACGAATATTCCCTTGTTTTATTCTTTTATCAGTCAGACGAAGCGTTTTGAAAATACTTATCGTTATGCGACAAAAGTTCCTTATATCAAGGTAAAGGAACATCTGATCGATGATACAAATCGATTGATGAATCGCACGGATATTACTAATTTGGACAACTATATGCAACAGCGATTTGATCAAAATGAAGTAGACGGGTTTTACTATGGAAATGATCGTTTAGAAGAATCATATGTAGCGAATTACCCCCAAGATAAGAATGCATTTACGGGGAAGGTCATTTTGATACAAAACAACAATACAATTTCCGCAGCAGCTTATTTTGCTTATATGTTTCAACAAAATCAACGAGGTGTTATTGTGGGACAAGAAACGCGAAGTTGCAGTAATTTTACTACAGCGGCTTGGTTTCTAAATTATAAATTGCCAAATACCGAATCTATTGTTGCCCTACCAAGAAGTGAAATTTTCTTCAATACAGTGGCAAACAAAGATTGTCATTGCAGAGGGGTGATTCCGGATTATTCCATTTCAGCTGATCAGTATCAACTAGGGTTACAAGAGGTAGAGGACGCCGAATTAAAAATGGCTTTATCCTTACTAAAAAAGTAAGTCATTCCGATAGGTACTATGAAGGTTAATCCATGCTTGTTGTGCTCTATTTTTAGGACGAGTAGATCGAGCTTGATACCCCCTCTATTTTCAAGGGAGATATAATTTGAAAATAGAGGGGGAATTTTACATTATTTTGACCAGTTCAAAATGCATTCCATCTGGATTTTTAAAATGGCCACCCCAATAAAAACCAAAAGTATGTGCTAAGGGCACTATTTCTCGAACAGAGCCTTGCGCACCTAATAGGGCAGGTTCTTGATGGAATTGATTCCAAGTCATATTGATGTCAAATGCAGTGCCAAAAGCGTGATTAGATAGTCTTGTTTTTGATCCTCTAACTAGGCGCGGATGATAACTTCCGCCATAACTCAATAGTTGTTCTAAAAAGCCACCCTGTTCAATAGCTTCAAAAAATTGGAGCAATTGAGCAACCCCTTTGCGATGAAAACGCATGCTGTGTTGTTCTGGAAATACAGCTTGTAGTTGAGGAATTACTACTGAGACAATATGCTGGGTTTCATAATCGTTGAGAATAACAATATTTTCTGGATTATTAGGTACTGGAGAAACAGTGAATTCTAGCATTCCAAAGGTTTCAAAGCGTTCTTTATTTGAGGTGTAGGGCCGAAAATTAGGTGGGAGAGGAAATGCTCTTCGTTGTTCTTCAGTAAAGAGCATACCATCCTGATAAGCTGCTAACCACGTAGCATTGCCAATATGACCATCTACTACTATTTTCTTTTGTTCTTGATACGCTTTAATTGCCAATTCCATTGAAACGTCATATTGATCATCAATGGGAAAATTATAGTGTCCCATTTGTTGTAGCAATTGTTTCCATTGAACAATTGCTGGGTCTTGCATTTTAGGTTTTAATATATTCATAACGAATGAGATAGAAGGTTAATTAACTTGTCTTTTCACGTAGTTTTCATAGCCTTCACTGATCCGTTTTAGTCCTTCTGTTGGCGGATGTGGCCGCAACGTCACTTTTAATTTTCCTTTGTTAATCCGTGTTTTTTTTTGAAACAGATTAGTATTTGACTTACCAAAGTACAATCGGAGTTCTTCTTGGTCTACTTCCATATTAAAATCCAAAGAAAAGGTTGCTTTTTGTATGCTACATGTTTCTAGGGGAATCAAAGCAATTAAAGGAACTTCAATGGGGTTCATTGACAGAAGAGAAGTCTCCTGTTTTTCAATATTTTTATGTGCTTTTTCAGGATAGCTCAAGAGTACTGTTTTAGGAACTTTTGCCTTTTTACATACTTTTTCTCCTTGAATAGTTACCAATTCAACCTCTTTCTCTTCAAAATAGTGATCTAATAACCTTAGATTTTTCTCTGATAATTGATCATTGGCGTGCAAGATGGCCAGGTGAATGGCTTTGATGAATTTTTTTAAACTGATTGTCGTCATTGTGGCTCTATTTTTCGATTGATTTATTATACAGGATGATGGCTTGCTTTACTGCAGCTCGGCTATCTGTAGCTAATCCAATAAGCGATTGGCATTGCGTACAGCTAAATTTTGTGCCCTTAAGTAATTGTGTAAGTTCTAATGTTACAGGAGCTTTACAATTTGGGCAGATGATACTTGTGGTTTGTGTTTGCATTTGGATTATATATTAACAGGTTGAATATTTTTATTGTATAATTCTACAAGCGTTAAAATACCTAAGGGTAGTGGTAAGGACCCCACTTGAATGTCTATATGCAGCGATTGTTGAGTGAATTTTTTTCGCTTTTTTCTAGAAAGGAAGGGCGGCCTTGTCCTCGATATTTTACCATTTAATTGCGCTTTTCGCTCAATAATGCTATTGCTGTTGTTGATGTAGCTTGTAATAGAGGTAATATCTAAATTAAACGCCAGGTGCATTTTCTGAATTGCAATGGAATTAAGTGGGGCAAGTGCAAGAAGTGGAACTTCAAATACAAGTTCTTGTTTGACTTGTTCCTGTTCCACTTGTTGGTACTTGGTCAAAAGCATATGGATCAATTTGGGTTGATATATCCAATAGGTATCACCTTCTTTTTTGCTTGCTGTTTTATTATTTTTAGTGAAGTACAGATTGAGTATTGCAGAGGTTTGTCCATTTAACATCAAGGTATTGGCTTTTGAAAGTGATACTAAAACTGCTGAGATAATCGATTCAATATTGAGTTCTGAATCTTGCTCTCTACTGTGCCTAGGGGGGTGCTTATATAGATTCATCGTACACATTTTTAGTTGAATGCTGTACCATCAAACTTCATTTTGATAGGTAGCTATTCTGTGGGTTCTTTTCTTATTTCTTTGTAGTCTTCCTGCTTTTTAATAATGGGATCTACTGCTTTTGAAAAAATATCCAGTAGAGTGGTAATACCCCTTGAGAGAGGGAGTTGTCCTGCGTGCACACTGATATTGTATTTGGCTGCATTGTTTTTTTTATAATGTTGATTTTCACTTGTGCCCTGTTTGGCATCGTAGCTCACATTTCCACGAACAGTTGCAGAGAATACACCTAGACCTATCTTAGCGTCTAGTGTAGCTTCGCCACCTTTTTGTTCTTTTTTTTCTATTGTATGCTCTTCTGCATAGCTAGAATATACTTCCATATCAAAATGGATATCGATTTGATCGACTGCTAATGCATTAAGAGGTAAGAGCGTTAGAAGAGGCAAGTGAAAAAGCAAGTGCATTTGCGCAGTGGATTGATCGTCTTGCATAAGGGATCTACTGAATTCCATCTGAACCATAATGGGTTGATACGAGAGGTTTGGTTCGGTTCCCGTTTTCACAAAACAAGTATCTAGGATAAATTTGGTTTGTGAGAGTGCCATCTTAGCATTGGCATCTGCCGCTGCATTTAAAGGACCACCGATCAAGGCATCCAGGGGAAGTCCCGTAAATTGTTGGGACATTGATACTAGATTTGCTTCCATAACTTTTATTTTTTGTTTTATATGAAATTACATTGAGAATTTGTACAATCATAGGGTATAATTCCCCGAATGCGCTAGTGAAATTCCCCCTTTTCTTCTGCTTATTATCCGTTGATAGTTGCTTTATTTTTTTGAGGTATTTAATCTATTTTTTGGCATGCTGTGGCGTACTATTTGTTTACTACCTTGCACTGAGAAGTAGATAGAAAAACCATACTTGTGGTATAAGCTTTTGTGCCTGCGTGACTTAATAGGTACATCATGATGAATAAACAACAATACTTCTGTAACGAATGTAATAGCAATGATATCAAATGAAATATAAAATCACACTTGTAGAAGGCGATACTTTGATCCGTGAGTTATTGACGGAATTTTTGAATGCTTCAACAGATTTTGAGGTTGCTTATTCCTTTGCTAGTGGTTGGAGTTTGTCTGAATCATTTCGAACACAGGGGATAAAAATGGATTTAATTATTATGGATTTTCAACTTGGAGATCAGGGTATTGAATGCATAGTAGAACAGATGAAATTAGAGGGAAGGCACATTCCTATTATTGTTTTAACGGCTGAGTATAATCCTGCATTAATTGGTTATATGCTTAAGTTAGGGGTTTCGTGTTATCTACCTAAATGCATTAAGCTGACGGAGTTTTTATTGCTTTTACACGAGGTTTTGGCAAAAGGACATTATTTAGATAAAGAACAGTTTACCTATTTAAAAGAAGCTGTTTATGACAATGTGAGCGCGTCAACACGCAAGCAATTTAGTATTTCAAAAAGAGAGGTGGATATTCTCTATCTTTTAGCCCAGCAATATACAGCCAAAGAAATAGGCCAACGTCTATTTATCTCGTCCAAAACAGTTGAGAATTACAAGAGCACACTATTTGTTAAAACAGGAACAAAAACTGTTGTAGGCTTAGTTTTATGGGCGATACAAAGACGAATTATTTTACTGGATTTACCTCGTGATTAAGCAGAGGAAATAGGGGAAAAAAACGGGTGTTTTTAGGGAATTAATCCCGTATTTATTAGGGATAAAAAACGGAATTCACTATCTTGCTAACTCTTGAAAAATACGATAAATCATGTTGTTTAAACTCTTTATTCTCTTCACTAAGATCGGTATTTTTACTATTGGTGGAGGATATGCTGTAATTCCCCTTATTGAAAAAGAAATTATCAGTCGTTCTTGGTTAACTTATGATGAGTTTTATGAACTTTTGGCTATTACAGAATCGCTACCAGGAGTATTTGCGACCAATATCGCTGCTTTAGTTGGGTTTAAGATTGGAGGAATAAAAGGTGGGATATTAGCTGCTTTGGGAACCATTGTTGCACCCTTTGTGCTTGTGCTTCTCCTTGCGGTTTTTTTTAGTCGCTTTCAGGACAACGTCTATGTTGTTAAGGCGTTTAAAGCCTTAAGACCCGTTGTAGTGGCTTTAATTGCTGCTCCTTGTTATACTGCTATAAAAGTAAATAAAATGAGCCTACAGTCTCTTATATTGCCTTTAGTCGCGCTGGGGTTAATGTGGGGCGCACAGGTTTCTCCCGTTTGGATTATTTTAAGTGGCTGTATTGGTGGGATCGTTTACTATAGCTTACGCACTAAATCAATGACGCCATGATTTTTTATCAACTATTTTGGGTGTTTATTAAAATCGGAACCTTTGGTTTTGGTGGGGGGTATGCCATGCTATCACTAATTCAAGAAGAGGTAGTAGACCGACATCAATGGGTATCGAAAAGTGATTTTTCCAATCTTGTTGCAGTTTCTCAAATGACTCCAGGTCCGATTGGAATTAATACGGCTACTTATGTTGGTTATGTTGCACTTATCAATGAAGGATATCCCGTGTATATCGCCGTGCTGGGATCAGCTTTGACAACGATTGCCCTTTGTTTACCAGCTTTTCTTATGATTGGCTTGATTTCTTTTTTTTATTTTCGCTTTCGTTCAAATAAGTTTTTTGCCTATGCTATTGCAGGTATTAAACCATTAGGCATTTCACTGATTGCACTTGCAGCTTTGTCTTTGACAAACGAAGAGAGCTTTCCGGATTATTACAGTCCGGTGCTATTTTTAGCCGCTTTGGTGTGTTCGATTCGATTTAAAATACACCCAATTGCCATTCTCTTTGGTGCAGCTATTCTTGGATTAATCCTCTATTAAAAGATAGTTCTATTTGCACAAAATGTAGCTCATTACTTTTTCGTTTAGGCAGCTCAAACAAGAGTAGGATACTTGTAAACGTTAGTCGTTTTTCTATTCATTTTCAATCTTTCACCATGTATTTCAACCAGATAAATGAAGTACCTTAGTATCGATTGATTATGACTTAGTAACAAGCAACAAATGAACATCCATATGAAGGGATTTTTTGTCTTTCAACACCATACCCAACCCGAATTAATCGTTGAGGAGGGTTATTTTTCCATGCTTTTTATCGAACGAGGGTTTCTCCTCATTGCACTAGATGGAGAAGAACAAAGGGTAAGTCAAGGCCAGATTTGGATCAATACACCTGCTATGACAGTCGTACCTTCTTATGTAAGTGCGGATTGTTCCATCTTAGGGGTAAAGTACACCTTGGATTATACTAAAGAGATCACTACCCTAAGTGATTTTCACAACACATTTGCTTATTTTGAATATCAATACCTTCCCATTTGGGATTTGTCAGTGCGCGAGCAAGACATTATTGTGCCCTTGTTTTTGAAATTGAAAGAGCGCAAAGCCTCTTTTGGTCATCATCCCTTTGCTCATCCGCTATTTAATTTGACTTTTACAGAATTGGTATTAGAACTTATTGCTATTGGGAGTAAAAGAGACAAAGAATGGTTTAAGAATTACAATCGAGCAGAATACTTAGCTGTTCAGTTCATGATTCTTGCACGGGAGTCGTATAAAGAACAAACCAAACTCGATTTTTATGCAGATCAATTGGCTGTTTCGGTTAAGTATCTTTCGGAGACATTGAAGCGAATAACGGGTAAGACTGCGAAAGATATTTTGCTCGAATTGCGCCTTGCACAAGCCAAACTTTTTCTAACAACTAGTGAATTAACCATTGCTGAAATTGCCTACGAATTGTCCTATGCTTCTCCAGCTTCTTTTTCTAAATCGTTTAAACAAGAGATTGGATTATCACCCAAAGCGTATCGAGAAACACCAACATAGGTGTTTTTGACAACAAAAAGCGAAGTTTAACTATTTGTTTTGATCTTTTAATCGCATAATTTTAGTATTGTAGTTATAAAAATAGTATATTGATATGTATTTTACTTTAATTAACAATTTAAACTTATGGAAAATAGAGATATAATACACAAAACAGAGGAAACATTTAGACCTGTTCAACTTGGTCCCATTACCTTGCGTAACCCTGTAATTAAAGCAGCAACAAGTGAGGGGAGAAGTCCTGAAGGAAAAGTAACACAAGCGCTGATCGACTTTCATCGTGGTTTTATTGAAGGCGGTATTGCTATGACTACATTAGCTTACTGTGCGATATCCAAAGCGGGATTTGCTGCACCAGGTGAAATTCTCATGGTGAGAGAGAATATGGATGGCCTAAAGCGATTTACAGCAGCGATGCACGAAGCAGGAGGTTTGGCCTCTGCACAGTTGGGACATGCTGGACCTGTTGCAACAAAAAAAATTACAGGCGTGCAACCTGTTGCACCTTCTCGATTTTTTAATCTAACGAGTTTGCAAACCTGTCGTGCGATTTCGCTAAAAGAAATGGACGAAGTGATTGAGCAATTCGCCGATGCAGCAGCGGTTGCAGCTGATGCGGGTTTTGATGCTGTTGAGCTACATTTTGGTCACTTGTATTTAGTTTCTTCGTTTTTCAGCCCATGGATTAACAAGCGAAAAGATCAATATGGAGGTTCCATTGAAAATAGAACGCGTTTTGCTAAAGAGATTTTATTGCGTGTAAAAGAGCGCGTAAAAGATCGATTGGCTATTATTGTTAAGCTTTCTATGGATGATGGTATTAAAGGCTCTATATGGTTAGATGATGCTACTGAAACTGCCCGTATTTTAGATGAAACTGGAGCCGTTGATGCTTTTGAATTGACCATGGGATCTTCTGTATCCAATCAGATGTACCTATTTAGAGGAGATACGGATATTGATGGAATGGCGGCTACTCAAAAGGGAATCTTAAAGTTAGGCGTGAAGTGGTTTGGCAGGCAAATTTTGGGTGAGTACCCTTATGAAGATTTGTATATGCTAAAATCAGCGCGTCAGTTTCAACCGATTGTAAAAAAGGCCAAGCTCATTTTACTTGGCGGTATTAATACGCACAGTCATATTGCACAAGCAGTTACAGAAGGATTTTCTATGGTTGCGATGGGACGCGCCTTACTTCGCGAGCCCGATATTATCAATAAAATTAAGGCGAATCCTCATGCACCTGGCTTGTGTATTCACTGTAATAAATGCATGTTCTCTGTTTATACCACTACAAATTGTGTATTTACAAAAGAGTATGCAACTACATCTCAGGCAGCTATTAGTTAGTTGTGGAATAATCTTATTTTATCATGGAGAGGGCTATAATGAAAATTATAGCTCTTTTTTTGTGCTAGTTTGATGAAACGCTTCAATCTAGATTATTTTCTGAAGGCACTGAGTGAGAGCCCTGTTTCTCTTTTAAAAAAACGGCCCATGTACGAAGGATCGACAAAGTTGAGTTCCTCAGCGATGACGCCAATACTTTTGTCTGTTGTCTGGAGTAAGTTCTTGATCTCTAGGATTACTTGTCTGTTAATAAGGTCTTTAGGGAGGTCATTCAAATGACTTTTAGAAATCTGAGCCAAATAAAACGGAGTTATATGCAATAAATCAGCATAAAAGGCAACTGCTCGATTTGTTTTAGCATATTGTCCAATCAGGTCCCAAAATTTCCAACAAAGTTCTTCTTTTCTACTAAATTTTTTCTTTTTTAATTGGTTGTATTCCCCCATATAGTCAGTGAGGTGTAAAAAGAGATTTTGAAATTGATTACACGCCATTCGATCGAGGTATTTATTGGGATGATCTAGGATATAATTGAGCTGTAGCATCCAGTATTCTAGCTGTTTTCGCTGTTCTTTGGTTAGATGTAGAACGGGATAATCATGCAAGAAACCAAAAAGAGTATGGGGGAGATAATAGGCAATTTCACTAGCTAGTGCGCGATCAATTCCATAAACATAGGCTTTAAAGTCTTCTGTTTTTTGTTGGATAAGCACAATATCATCGCTAGATAAAACCGTTAAGGTATTTTTACTGATGGCATAATCCGTAAAATTAACGCTAAGGGTTGCTTCACCTGATAGGCCGATGCAAACCACAAGATAGGAAAGCGAGAGTGGATAATTGAGCTGTTCGCCACATGTTGTTCCATGACTCAAGCTGATTGTCGTCTTTGTTAAATCGAAGTGTTCCATACGCCTGTTTGGATTGTTTCGTAAAAATAGTCAATTAATTCTTCTTTTACTTAAAATAGTTTTCAAAAGTACCGAAATCACGCAAATTATAGGCTAAAATTGAAAAGGGAGGCGTACTACCTTTGTCCTAGAAATAATAAAGAAGTAAAAGATGAAATTTACAACAGACCGATTAATCTTAAGACCATGGGAATTAAGAGATGCAGAAGATTTATTTCGCTATGCAAAAGATGAAAATATTGGACCACCAGCGGGTTGGCCTGCACATAAAAGTGTAGAAGAAAGTATCACTGTCATTGAAGAGGTATTTTCTAAACCAGAGATTTACGCCGTTGCTTTGAAAGAGAATAACCGCGCGATTGGTTGTATTGGTGTATTGATTGGAGCAGATAGTAATTTTCCAATCTCAGAGAACGAAGGAGAAGTTGCGTATTGGATTGGTGTTCCGTTTTGGGGACAAGGGCTAATACCAGAAGCTTTAACGGCGATTATAGCCCATAGCTTTGAAACATTAAACCTAACCGATCTTTGGTGTGGATTTTTTGAAGGCAATGAGAAATCGAAACGAGCACAAGAAAAGTGCGGATTTAGACATTCTCATATTGTAGAAAATCAATTCAATCAATTCATGAACGATTATCGCATCGAATACATCAGTCGATTGACAAAAGAAGATTGGCTTGCCAACCAGTAGAGCTAAGGCGCTTACCAAAAGGAGTACTCCTTCTGGCAAGCGCATGGTTTTAAGTATTCTTTTGTTTTTCAATAGTTTACAATAAAAATATTAAAAATAGGCAAGTAGTCTGTAGTACTAAATAACAGAAAGGAGTAGTGAAAATACCATGATATATCCAACAAATTACGAAGATAAATGCGGGTTTACCACAATCCGTGAGATCCTCATAGCGACTTGTTTAAGTCCCTATGGCATTGAAAAAGTAGAAGCTTTAACGTTTCAGACCGATTTTGAAAGCATAAACCAGCAACTAGATGATGTTGTGGCGTTTCGTGAGTTATTGAACCAAGAACGTCATTTTCCTCTAGAGCAGTATAAAGATATGCGTGGGCTGATGCAATCGATTAAAGCAGATGACCGCCTTTGGTGTACAGCAGAGGAATTATTAGATCTGCAACAGCTCTTGCGTTATGGAGAAAAGGTACAGCAAATTGCTGTTAAAACAGAAGGAGAAGCGTTTAGTTATCCCCGTATTGCACAGGTAGCCTTGACTTATAAACCGATGGATGTTTTGAGTCAACGGCTCAATCAGGTGATTGATTCCCAAGGGCAAGTACGCGATAGTGCATCAAAAGAGCTGGGAAGCATTAGAAAAGAGAAAATTCAGGTGGCTCATACGATTCAAAAGAAGTTTGACACTTTATGGAGAAAGGCACAAGCTGCAGGTTTGATTGACAGTGATTTATCGGCCAGTGAACGAGATGGACGAATGGTTATTCCGATTACGGCTTCTTTTAAGCGCCGTTTTAAAGGCGTTGTACACGATGAATCTCGATCAGGAAAAACCGTATTTATGGAACCAGAAGAATTGGTCCAAGACCATACACGTCTATTTGTATTGGAACAAGAGGAACGAAGAGAAGTGGTGCGTATTCTACTCGAGCTAACGGCACTTATTCGAGCACAGGACAAGCAAATGAATGCGTTATTTACTTTTTTGGGAACGATGGATTTTTTACGTGCTAAAGTGGTATTAGCGGATAAAATAGGTGGTGTTAAACCTAATTTTGAGGCGAAGACCCAATTGGAATGGAAAAAGGCTTACCATCCTGTGTTAGCCATGCGTTTAAAAGAACAGGGCAAAACCCTGCATCCACTTACATTAACACTGAATAAGGAGCATCGAATTCTCGTAGTATCTGGTGCGAATTCGGGCGGTAAATCGGTGACCTTAAAAACAGTTGCCTTGTTGCAATATATGCTTCAATGTGGTTTATTAATTCCAGTAGATCCGCAATCTAAGGTTGGTGTTTTTGATCAGATTTTAATGGATATTGGCGATGGGCAAAGCATTGAGAATAATTTGAGTACGTATACGGCTCATTTAAATACGATGCAGCTTTTCTTGACACATACACAGGCGAGTACGCTGATTTTAATTGATGAGTTTGGTGGTGGTACCGAACCTGAACTAGGAGGAGCAATCGCTGAAAGTATTTTAGAAACGCTGAATCAACGTTCGTGCTATGGGATTATCACGACGCATTTTTACAACTTAAAAGGATTTGCTCAACGCACTAAAGGGTTACAAAATGGAGCCATGCTTTATGATTTTAAAGAAATGCGACCGCTTTACCAGCTGTCACAAGGACATCCAGGAAGTTCGTATGCCTTAGATGTGGCAAGGCAAATTGGACTAACAGAGGCTATCCTGACCCAAGCTTCGTCAAAGATTGATGCGGATTATCTCCGAATTGAAGAACAGCTACAGCAAGTTGTTGCTGCGAAAGTACAGGAGCTAAAACAGTTGACAGTTGACCTTGACAGTTCGTTTAGTGCCGTAAACCATAAACCGTAAACTCATTTGCATATCTAGTTTTGTTGTAGTTATTTTACTAGATAGATCCATAATGCAATGTTATTACAATAATTATTAGCGGAATTTGAAGTAAAGGATACAGGATTTACTGCGTGTAAATTTATAAATAGAACAACATGATACGACCAATTGACACAACGGATTATCCGCGTTTATTGCACATCTGGGAAAGTGCAGTTTTAGCAACACACGATTTCTTAAAACCAGAAGATTTTGCCTATTACAAAGAAAATTTACCTTCTTACTTTGCTTTTGTCACCCTATGGGGATATGAAGTAGAGGGCGAGTTAGTGGGCTTTATGGGCATTGCGGCAAATAGTTTGGAAATGCTATTCGTTGATGAAGCTACACGTGGGCGTGGAGTAGGTAAGGCGTTAATCCACTATGGTATCCAAAAACAAGGGGTTACTACTGTAGAGGTAAATGAACAAAATGCACAAGCAGTTGGATTTTATGAACACTTGGGTTTTAAAGTAAAAAACAGAATGGAGTTGGACGGACAAGGAAAGCCTTATCCAATTTTACAGCTGGAATTAGCGTAGTTATAATCCTTCAATGCCTTCTACCCAATACCCTCGGGTATATACTTTACTCGTTGTTTTATCCTTGATTACTTTTCTGAATATTTGAATCGATTTCGCATTACCTGTTAACAAGAATACAGCATCTTTCCATTGAGGCGAGATAATAGGATCTAACTGACTGATTAACCTTTCATTGCGAAAGGTTTTTTTTTTGGAGAAAACGAGTACCTGTTCAAAACCCAAGGCAGCAGGAACGGATTTATTTTCTTCGTCCAATTCAAAGAGAAATAAAAACTCACATCTTTTTTCTACCCATTTTTTATAGAGGGAATATGCCAAACCCAAAGAAGTTTCATCCCCAAAAAAAACAAAAGTATCCGCTGTTAATTTTAAGTAATTGCTATTGGCATGTAAGCTATTCATACTAAGGGTATCACCAAGCTTAATTTTATTCATAAAGTGTTGTCCTGTACCACTATTGCGGTGGAGATATACAATCAAATCGAGGGTTCCCTTGTCTTTGTCTAGACGAGAAACAGTATATTTTCTCGTTTGTATGTAGTTAAGCGTTAGGCTTAGATAAGAACCACTACTAAAATTAAGTTTTTTAAAATCTCCTTGAAGCTCAATTATTTTAACAGAAGGCGATATGGCCGTGATTGTTGAAACCTCAGCCAAGGGAAGTTTAAACGGAGAAAAACCGATAAAGTCTAACATTCTTCTGAATACGTTTATAATCATGCGCTTTTTTTATTACAAAAATAATCTAAAAAAGAGGTAAAAGACAAGAAATAAAGCAGTTTGAAATGGACAAAACGCAGTTTTATTAGGGTATCATCAGCGGTTAGGTATATGGTTTCTTTTTTAGTTTTATTAACAACAAGAGGTTAGGGATGTGATAATAAAAATACATTATGTTTTATCTTTATATTTTTCTTATAAAAAATAAATGTATTTCAATATTATTGCTATATTAGTAATTATTTGAAAAAACACCTAAAACTGTTTCTTTTTTTAACTAAGGGTTTTATTAAAAAACATAAAATTTCAAGGTAAAAATTAACAGTAGATTCACCCTTATACTAGAATTAGAGTAACTAACCAAATTTTGAATATGAACAAACAATTACTTTTTAAACTCTTTTTGAGTTTGATGTTATTATCGGTTCACATGACTAGAGGGCAGGAATATATTCCTCTAAGCATTAGTTCCGGTTTTAACCAAGACGTCATTGCAGAGAACAGTCCCGCGGCAACCTTTACCACCGCATCGGTTGATGCAACGGGATCTGGTGCGAATTTTGCCTTTATGTCAAGGGCTTATCCAGGAGCAACAGTAGGGCTACCTGTCAATGGATTAATTACATCTGTAGCTACCGCAACACCTGGATTACAATTCCAATTAGGGGCATATGATGAAAATAATACATTAAAAATCAATGCTCAGAATGAGACAGGAACCTTAGTGGTAGAAAGTACACATCCTACATCAAAGCTTTTTATTTTAGCTACGTCAGGAAGTAGTGCATCAACCTTTACGGGGACCATAACGTTTACCGATGGTACAACGCAGGCAATAACGTCTCAGTCTGTGCCAGATTGGTTTCAAACGGGAACTCCTGCTGTCGCAATACAAGGGATTGGTAGGGTTCCTCGTAGTGGTGGAAACCCAGATAACAATGATGGAAATCCGAAGTTGTTTCAGGTTCCCATTGCTATTGCAGAAGCTAACCAAACAAAACTTGTACAGCGTATAGCGATTACTAAAACAAGTTCAACAAGTGGGTACTTGAATATTTTTGCTGTTTCAGCGGAATTTGTTCCTGTATGTCCAAAACCGACGGCCTTTATAAAAAGTGGCGTTTCTGCTACGGGTGCCACATTGAATTGGACGAGTACAGGCGATTCATTTGAAGTAAAATACGGCGCAACAGGTTTTGCTGTTGATACAGAAGGAACGAGTCAAACGTCAACAAGGACTAGCCACGTTTTATCTGGTTTAACTGCAGGTCAGACCTATGATGTATATGTAAGACGCAATTGTGGAACAGATGGTTTCAGTGCTTGGACAGGACCAATTTCATTTACTGCAGAAAATGTTTTTCAAGTAGGAGAGGGAACTGAAACAGCCTCTGGTGTGAATAATATTCCTATTACAAACTATGATTATAATTATAGTCAACAAATCATCACAGCCTATGAATACAATAGAAGTGGTGGTGGTGCTGGACCAATTACGAAGATCCGCTATTACATAACGACTCTTGGAGATCTGTCAAAATGGAAAGATTGGACGGTTTATATGGGACATACAACCAAATCGTCGTTTGATTCGACAACAGATTGGATTCCTATCACTCAATTAACTCAAGTGTTTAATGGTGCTATTACTGCAACAGCTAACAATTGGTTTGAAATTACCTTGGACACTCCTTTTAACTATACAGGAGGTAATGTTGTTTTAGCCGTATATGAAAATTCACCTGGCTATTCCTCTCCTGTATTTAGAAAATATAGAGCTAATGCTAATCAAGGAATTTTATTTCGCGTAGATGGAGTTGCTAATAATCCAGATCCAGCATCACCGCCAACAGCGAATAGTTTGCAATCTCAATTACCACAAGTACAATTTGTCGGTACACCAGCAACCTGTTTACCGCCTATAAACTTTGCTAGTCAATTAAATTCATTTACTTCTGTTACCTTATCTTGGATGGCACAAGGAGATTCTCCAAATTTTGAGTACGCCATTACAACATCGCCTATTCCACCTACTACTGGCGAGATAACTTCAAATACAAGTCTAACAGTATCAGATCTAGTAAAAGAAACATTCTATTACTTGCATATTCGTACAAAATGTTCCAGCACGAATGCTAGTGAGTGGGGAACATACAAGTTTTATACGGGCTATTGTATTCCTAACTCAACTACTACAAGCACTAGTTATAGAATTAATGGAGTTAAAACAACTGGAGGTCATACCAATATTGACAATTTGAATAATGGAACTACAAATTGGTATAACAACTATTCAGATATGAAAGTGTCCCAATCGCCAGGAGGAACAATAAATTATAGTATCAATATTCCTGGTTATACAATTGTTAAGATATGGCTTGATCGCAATAACAATTTTGTATTTGATGAGGATGAGTTAATTGCAACGTTTACAGATTACGATTGGAGTGAAAGTACATTAACAGGAACTTTTACTATCCCAGAAGATATGGATTTAGGTGATTATCGCCTTAGAGTACGCTCTAGTTATTACTCTGGTACAAGTGGAATTCAAGCCTGTGATGATTGGTTGACAGGCGGAGAAATAGAAGATTATACACTTTCTGTTGTTGCCGAACCTACCTGCGAGGCACCTGCTGCACTTACAGCAGTCCATGATGCGCAAACAAATTTCAAATTAGGTTGGACGAGCGACGGAAACTTATTCGATGTAGAGCTAATCAATATAACTGAAGGAGAACCTGTAACAGGAGTACCGACACATACGGGAATTACTACAAATTTCCTAACTACATCGCTTGATTTTTCAACTACTTACGGTTTTCTAGTACGCAAAAATTGTGGAGAGGAGGCAGGAACTAGTTTATGGCAAGGTCCCTACATTTTTACCACACCTTTGGTTACACCGTCTCCTTGGCATGAAGATTTTTCTGAACTTAGTGGACTACCACTGGGGTGGAATCGAATAACAAGCTATTGGTATACAGATGAATATGTTCCAGCAAATGGAAAAAGTTTATATGCTAATATTTATGGTAGAACTAGTAACGTTGCAACGCTATCAACTATTGGAGTTGGGCCCATCTTACATGAAGATACCTTTACGTTTAAGTTCATGAATCTTGATTATTACGATGATATAGCAATTTCAGCTGGTGCTGTAAGTGTGAAAATTGATGTTTCAACAGATTTTGGTGTTACTTATACCACAATTGAAACAGTAACAAATAATGGCTCAGCAACTTGGCAAGAATTTGAACACGATATGACCCCTTATGCAGGTCAATATGTAACAATCAAAGTAACTGCTACTTTGTTAGAAAGTAGTGAGGATCTCAATATTATTCTTGACGACTTTGATATATCAGGGGGTATTCCATGTTATGAAATCGAAGACGCTACTATCGATGTGGCTACAAGTGAGGGACCTACCTTAACGATTGAATCAGAAGCAGCCAAATTTGATATTCAATATGGATTAGAAGGTTTTGAATTAGGTGAGGGTACAATATTGACTACTATTGTTAGTCCTTATGTATTTGAGGATCTAGAAGCAGAAACAACCTATGATGTTTACATTCGCGGACAATATTGTGA
>JASLHL010000207.1 GCA_030152225.1 Flavobacterium sp.
GACAAGAGGTCTACCGAGGCATTGTCCTTGATTTCACCATACTTATCCAAGACATTTTCTATCTCTTTTAAGATGCTTTTTTCTAGTGTAAGTGCGGCATTGTCTTCTGCTAGATGTGGGTAATAATCGCTAAACTTCTTAAAGTAAGCAATGAGATTACTCGTGGTTTCTGTCAGGTTGTATATTTTTTTAAAGCTGCTGATTTCGAGAAAACTATCTTCGATCCCCAAAAATTTCAATTCGTAGTCGATAGCATCAAAATAGTGATTGGGGATAACGTTGTTATTTGTAAAAGAAGCTAAATATTCTGAGGTTTGTTTTAAGGCGTGTAAGGTCTGTTCCTTGGTTTTGAAAGGAACAATTTCCATTGCTTTATCTTTTCCGCTTTCTGTTACACAAAGGCTAGAAACGAAAGATAAAACGGTGTTAAATTCTAAATCTTGTAAAGTTTTGTTGTTAATCGATGTCATGTGTTACAATGAGATTATCTAGCAAAAATACTACTTATTTATGTAAAAAAAGAAGGAACAAATAGAAAGAATACGTTGATGTTTAAAGAGGTAGGTGGAACTAGAAATAGACTTGTCTTTTAGGGCAGCCAGATTGTTCTTTTATTGGTGTGATTTTTTAGGTGGATTAGTCTTGGTGAAAAGAAAAGAAATAAAGGGTTTACTCAGAAAGATGCAACAGTTTTTATTCCGCTATAGGCGTAGTTTCGCATGATGCCGCTTTTGTTGTTTTAGTTGTAAAAATGGTGTTTTTTAAGACGGTATGATCAATATCAGTTCTTTTCTTTGTTAAAATTCGGTAATTTGCACTTGAATTAAAGTAAACAATACTTAACTTTAAAGAAAATAAGAACCTATGAAATATGTAACTGCTCAAGAAGCCGCAAAAGTTGTCCAATCAGGTGATCGAATATACGTCCACGCAGCAGCTGCAACGCCGAATATTTTAACTAAAGCAATTAGTGATCGCGCGAGTGAATTGCGCAATGTCGAATTTTGCCATATCCATACCGAAGGCGAAGCGCCTTATGCGGATCCCGCATTAGCAGCTAGTTTTCACGTAAATTCCTTTTTTATCGGTAAAAACGTACGCCATACCTTGGCCGCTGGAAACGGTTCTTATACTCCTGTTTTTTTAAGTGAAGTACCCCTTCTTTTTAGAAAAGGCGTGTTAAAAGTCGATGTGGTTTTGATTCAGGTTTCGCCCCCTGACGAACATGGATTCTGCTCCTTAGGTGTGTCTGTAGAAGCCTGTGTGGCTGCTATGGAACGCGCTCGTGTGGTCATTGCGCAAATTAATCCACAAATGCCGCGTACATTTGGAGATAGTGTTTTGCATAGCTCAAAAATTAATTTAGCGGTGGATTGTGATTGCCCCATTTACGCATCAAAGGAGACGATAATTACGGAGAAAGAAGCTACGATAGGAAAGTTTGTAGCCAATCTGATTGAGGATGAGAGTACCTTGCAAATGGGAATTGGCTCTATTCCCAACGCTGTCTTAGCTCAATTGACTAGCCATAAGAATCTTGGTCTGCACACAGAAATGTTCTCCGATGGTGTGATTGACCTCATTAAAAGCGGGGTCATCGACTGTTCAAAAAAGAAAATAGCCAAGGGTAGAGCACTTGCAACCTTTCTTATTGGTTCGAAGAAGCTGTATGACTTTGTTGATAATAACCCTTTTATTGTATTGAAAGAGTCAAGTTATGTCAATGACACGGCAATTATTCGAAAAAATCCAAAAGTAGTAGCCATTAATTCGGCGATTGAGGTTGATTTGACAGGGCAAATTTGTGCGGATTCAATTGGACATAAGATGTATTCTGGAGTAGGAGGGCAAATGGATTTTGTACGAGGTGCCTCGCTTAGCGAAGGTGGAAAAGCTATTATCGCATTATCGTCAACGAGTAACCAGGGACATAATCGGATTGTGCCTTTTTTACGCCAAGGTGCCGGTGTGGTAACAACACGCGCTCATGCGCAATACATCGTTACAGAGTATGGGGTAGCTGATTTATATGGAAAAACCCTCAAACAAAGAGTTGCAGCGATGGCGGAAATTGCCCATCCTGATTTTAGAGAGGAAATTTTAAAAGCGTATTTTGACAATTTAAAAGGCTAGTAGAGACATTGGGCTATTCGCTAGTAGGTATAGGATCGCAATAACAAAGATGAGTAAAAAGGGGGGAATGACAATTCGCCCCTTTCTTTTAGTGCTACGTTGCAATTTTAACCTTTTATTTAAAAATAAGTTGATTTTTTGTGCAATAAAATCTAAAGAGAAGCTGTTTATAAAGGGTATAAATGGTTATATTTGACACTAAAATAAATAGAAAATCAATGCGTAGAATTAATAGGTTGGCTTGTGTAGCTACACTAATGGGTAGTATGAGCCTTTATGCACAGCAAACAGTTGTATATACAGGACCTAATGCGACGTTTAATCAGGCAGTAGCCCTGTATAATGAACAAGAGTATTTGGCGGCCCAATTATTATTTGATAAGATTAAGAAAGAAAATACCTCCCAAAACAAAGAGATTGAAGCCGATTGTGCGTACTACATTGCCAATTGTGCTATCCGATTAGATCAGAGTGGAGCAGAAAATAAAATTGACGATTTTGTTGAGCATTATCCAACAAGCTCCAAACAAAATATCGCCTATATTGAGGCGACAGATTACTACTTTACGAGAGGGCAATTTTCCAAAGCTGCACATTTTGCAACAAAGGTAAAGGATCAAGTGATTGAAACAGAGAAAGTAGCGGATCGTTTTTTCTTTGAAAAAGGATACAGTGCCTTTTACATGAAGAACAGAAAGGAAGCGAAAAAATATTTAGAAAAAGTAAGTCAAAAGGGAGAATGGGGGGAACAAGCTACCTATTATCTTGGGTATATTGCCTATGATACCGATAATTTTGACGATGCAAAAAAACTATTTGAAAAAGTAGAAACCAAAGAGAAGTACAAGGAAAAAATGGGATACTTCCAGGCGGATATGAATTTCAAAACGGGTAATTTTGAACAGGCGATTGCCGATGGTTTATCGCAAATAAACAAATCCAATCCGCAAGAAAAATCAGAGTTAGCCAAGATTATTGGTGAGAGTTACTTCAACTTGAAACAGTATGATAAAGCCTTGCCTTATCTGTTGGAATACAAAGGAAAAAACGGCAAGTGGAATAATACGGATTACTACCAATTGGGGTATGCGTATTATAAATCCAAAGACTATGACAAGGCAATTGAGCAATTCAATAAAATTATCGATGGTGATAATTCTATTGCACAGAATGCTTACTATCACTTAGGGGAAAGTTATTTACACACCCATAAAAAAACACAAGCTTTAAATGCGTTTAAAAATGCGTCAGAGATGCGTTTTGATGCTAGCATTCAAGAAGATGCTTACTTAAATTATGGAAAACTGAGTTATGATATTGGAAATGCTTATCAAAGTGCTCCAAAAGTAATCAGTGGATTCATTGAGAAATATCCAACATCACCTTACCGCGAGGAGATGGAAGGCTTGCTAATTGATTCTTATATTACGGCCAAAAACTTTAAAGAAGCCTTGGTATTGTTGGAGAAAAATAAAACAACAGCCAATAAAGAGGCTTATCAAAAAGTGACGTTTTATCGCGGACAAGAATTAGTTGTCGAGGGGAATTATGAACAAGCAGCAGCGATGTTTTCGAAATCGTTGCTAGAGCGTCAAGATGGCTTGTTTACAGCCCGTGCTTACTACTGGCAAGCAGAATCGAACTATGCAATGAACAAATTTACCGAAGCGATTTCTTCTTATGTAAGTTTCTTGGGTAGTTCACAAGCTAAAAATACAGCAGAGTATAAACATGTCAATTACGGTTTGGGATACACGTATTTCAAACAAAAAGACTACGCTAACGCGGCCAAGCAATTTCAAAGTTTTGTAGCTACAGCCCCAAAAGATGAAGCAAGACGCATTGATGCTTACCTTCGTTTGGGGGACAGCCAATTTGTAGAGGGAAGCTATTGGCCAGCGATGGAGGCGTACAACAAAGTTATTGAAGCAAATAAAGCAGATGTCGAATATGCGCGTTTTCAAAAAGCATTGGCTTATGGATTTGTTGATCGCTTGCAGAAAAAAGCAGATGATTTAATTGCTTTTACTAAAGATTATCCTAAATCAGGGTTGACGGACAATGCGTTATACGAATTGGGAATGACCTATGTAGTGATGCAACAACCTCAAAAAGCAACGCCAGTTTTTGATCAATTATTAACGAATTATCCAAAGAGCTCTTATGCGTCTAAAGCCTTATTGCGCCAAGGGTTGATTCACTATAATGGCAACCGTTCGGATGAAGCGTTGACCAAGTTTAAGGCCGTAGTAGCAAACTATCCTAGTAGTGCAGAGGCGATTGAAGCAGTGCAAAATGCACGTCTTATTTATGTAGACCAAGGAAAAGTAGATGAATATGGAACGTGGGTAAAAGGCTTGTCTTTTGTTAGCGTAAGTGATTTAGAGCTAGATAAAGACAGCTATGAATCAGCAGAAAAACAATACATACAAAATAATACAACAGCAGCAATAGCAGGGTTTGAAAAGTATTTAGCGACGTATCCAAAAGGAGTAAAAGCATTGCATGCACATTTTTATTTGGGACAGTTGTACTTTGCTTCAAACAATTTCAAAAAGGCACAACCACAATATTTAGCAATAGTGGAGGGCAACAAGAACGAATATGTTGAAGTGAGTTTGTCGCGTTTATCAGAAATCGCTTTGAAGGAAAATAATACAGATCAAGCTTTATTGATGTTGAGTCGATTAGAAACAGAGGCTACTCAAGAGCAAAATATCGTATTTGCTAAGTCGAATTTGATGAAATTGTATTATCAGGAAGGGGATTATACCAATGCGTTAAGCTATGCAGAGCAAGTATTGAAGTTGACCAAAATTGACGATAAGGTTAAGAGTGATGCTCAAATTATTATTGCGCGTACAGCTTTTGCTAATAAACAATACGATAAGGCTAAAAAAGGCTATGCCGAAGTGGCGAAAATTGCCAAAGGCGAAGTAGCGGCAGAGGCGTTGTATTACGATGCTTATTTCAAGCGTATGGACAATAAATTTGAAGCTTCGAACGAGAGTGTTCAAAAATTAGCAAAAGATTATTCAGCTTACAAGTATTACGGAGCGAAGGGGTTGGTGTTAATGGCTAAAAACTTCTACAGCTTACAAGATGCTTACCAAGCAACGTACATCTTAGACAGTGTAATTAAGAATTTTGGTGATTTTTCGGATGTGGTGGAAGAAGCTCAGCAAGAGTTGAATACCATTAAAGCACAAGAAGCAAAAAGCAATTCATCTGTTGTACAATAAGGTTTAATCGAATTAGAACGTAATTATGAAGAAGATCAAAATATTAACCGTTGTATCCAGTGTTTTGTTTGTTGGTACGGCGGTAGCTCAAGATAAAAATAAAAGTGATTTAGGAACAGAAGTTGTCGATGTTGTGAGACGTTATGATGCGACTGTTTCAGAGGCATTCAAAGTGAGGGAAATGCCTAATTTAGACGAGGAAGTCAAGAGTAAAAAGAAAGAAGTAGTCTATACGATTACTTCCTTTCCTGTAGCTTCAACCTTTGTTCCTGCAAAAGGGGAAGCAGCAAAAGTGGAAGCCAAACGCAATTTAGAGCGCTTTGATAATTACGCTTTATTTGCTGTGGGAAATTATACGAATGTCAATGGGGAGTTATTTGTCAGCGGTCAAGTGGATCCCGATAGTTATATTGCGGGATTTGCTCGTCACTTTTCTTCTCAAGGAGGAATAAAAAACCTACTGTTAGATGATGATTTCTCAAAAACAACTGCTGGAATTAATTTCTCAGGTCAAAAGAAAAAAATTGGATGGAATACTGAAGTAGGTGGGTCGTATCAAACCTTAAACTGGTATGGTTTGCCTCAAGAGGAATTGGAAGTAGAAATTCCAAAAACTACAGTAGCTAGTATCAATTCAAAACAGAAGTATAAATCGTTTTACGTGGATGGTTCTGTGACTTTTGAGGATTTGCCAATTAAAGGAGCGGATATTTACTTCAATACTTTTAGCGATGACTTTAGTCGCGCTGAAAATCATTTTGTGTTTAAGCCGAGAATTGAAACTGCTTTCGCAGAAGGCTTTTTTGGTAAGCTAGGTTTAACGGTGGATTATGTTAGCTCAAAATACAAAAGACAAGACTTCTTGAGCCATTCTTATCTACCGAATTATGATAACGATGAGATTATCACGTATAAAGGAACGGATGAGCATTTCAATTTTGGAGCAGAACCGAGTGTTGTATTGCAAGGAGAAGATTACTTCCTTCAATTGGGAGTAGGGTTGTACTACAACAATGGTAAGGTTGGTGGAACATCGGAAAATAATTTCTACTTCTATCCACAGGTGAAAGCATCGTATAATTTGGTGCCGAATCTCGTGATTGCTTATGCGGGAATTGATGGGCGTTTAACGCAAAATACATTCAAAGATTTTGTCGATCAGAATCCATTTGTATCGCCAGAAGCAGGTATATTACCTACAGATAAATCCTATGATTTCTATGTGGGGATGAAAGGAAAGTTAGATCATACCATTTCCTATAATGTTAAAGCTTCTTATTTGAAAGAAAATGATAAAGCTTTATTCGTTTCCACCCCGTATTCATCTAATGTAAATCGATTGAATTACTTGTATGGTAACGCGATGGATGTAGCCTATGCGGAGGTTGAAACGTTGAATATTTTCGGAGAATTGCGTTTTGATTTAGATAATACGGTGCTTTTGGGTATTCGTGGAGAATACAATCACTACGATTCCAATACAAGAGAAGCATGGGGATTACCTTCAGTAAAGATTGGAGCTGATGCATTGATTAATTTTACAGAACAATGGTTTGCAGGAATGGATTTACAATACATTGGAGAGCGCAAAGATTTGTTGGTGAACCAAGATTATAAGCATACGGCAGCCATTGGACCCATTGAGACAACAAAAACGCTAGACGGATTTGCCGATCTAAGTTTGAAGGTAGGTTATAGACCTACGAAAAATTGGACTGTATTTTTGAAAGGAAATAATCTACTGGATCAAAAGTACAATCAATGGGGAAGCTTCAGATCGCAAGGTGTGCAGATAATGGGAGGGGCTATTTATAAATTCGATTTTTGAGAATAATTACAACTTAATTATTGTTAAAAATCGCCTTTTTTTAGTTTAAAGCAGTTTTATTCCTGCGTTTTAATTTTTTTTGATTGTTTATTGGACTATTTTTGTGACTCAAACAACAAAAACGGATCCTATAAGGTACTTAAGAAATTAAAAATGACACTAAAACAAGAACTAAAGGCTACATTTTTACAGCGCTTAGATGATAAAATAGACGCACTTCGCGGTATTGTAGAAGATTTAGCGGAGGATGCTCAAACCGACGCGAAAAGTTCTGCAGGAGATAAGCATGAAACGGCTTTGTCTATGATGCATTTGGAGCAAGAAAACATAGCGAAGAAGATTAAAGAAAGCCTTGATTTAAGAGAGGTGGTTAAGCGAATTGATGAAAACAGGAATTCTGATACTGTTGAATTTGGAAGCGTTGTGAAAGTCAATACGGTTTATTTGTTTTTGGCAGCAGCTTTACCAAAAGTTACAGTGGATGATCGATCTGTGTTAGGTGTATCTATGGATGCTCCTATAGCAAAAGCGCTTTTAGGACGTAAATTGCACGATTCTTTTTCTTTTAATAATTGTGATTTTACAGTTAATTTTTTAGAATAGAGAACGAATAATCAAGATAGATAAACAGGTGTAAACGAAAGTTTATACCTGTTTTTTTTTGTGTTAAAAAAAATTAAAATAAAAGCGTTCCATTTTTGTGAAAAGACAGATTTATATTGTAATTTGAAATTCTTCTTTCGCCTGTCAGAAATGTTTAAATTAAATGGTAAAAACAGGCAGAATAGGAGCGGAGAAGTTGATAAATTGTTTTAAAAAAGCTATATTTGTACGTTACTTATTTTAGAAAATTATTATGAGCCAAGAAGTAAATAAGGGAAATTATTCAGCCGATAGTATTCAGGCACTAGAAGGAATGGAGCACGTAAGAATGCGTCCTTCCATGTATATTGGAGATGTAG
>JASLHL010000209.1 GCA_030152225.1 Flavobacterium sp.
AATATGTGTTAGTAGAGGTATCCACTATTTTATATTTATCGATTCCCATATTGGCAATCAGATTTATAGACAGTCCATCGACAAAAAGATTTTGCTTTTCGTAATGTAGAGAGGGCATTACAAAGTTACCTTTGCGGTGTACATGTCCGTAAACGATATTTTGGTTAGCTCCAGTCTGAAATTCCTTATAATGTTCGTTGTATAGGAAGCCTATTCCAAAGCGATCAGCCCATTTTTTATCAATAAGGGATATTTTTCCTTGAATCATGGATGACTCATAAGTATCGTTAAAACGTTTTACACTTTTCTCTTCAAAACCACCATTACCATTAGGTACACTGATTGTCGCTTCGTACTTTGGATTACTGTGCATCCAATAGTTATTTTTCGAATAATTGTAAAAGCCATTTATGTTGACAAGGATTTTACTTTTAGGATCTATAAACTGACCATTTAGTGCCGCCCTTTGTGTCGCGAAAGAACCTATGCTATAGCTGGCATCTAGGTAGCCCTCTTTACTTTTTTGAGTAACCATATTTACGCCGCCTCCCAATGCATCGGCACCCAAATTGATCGGAACGACTCCTTTAAATACTTCCACACGATCGGCCAAGTTTACAGGGATATTATTAAACTGCATGCCTACACCAAAATTTTCCATCGGTATACCATCCATAAAGAAGCGAACTGCACGTCCTGAAAGACCATTGATAGAAAAGTTGAAGTCGGACCCCAGTCCGCCACTTTCGCGGATACGTATTCCTGTGGAGGTATTGAGTACTTGGTTTAAATCTTTGCTACTATTAGCGTGTTCCTTTAAGCCTATGGCATTCATGCTGAAGCCACTAGACTTAAGACGTTGTGACTCTTTTTGGCCGACAATGGTAACTTGATCTAGCTGGTTTCCCGCAACAACGAGAATCACGTCGTCAAGGGCTAAGGATTGCTTTTTTAGGGTGCTTTTTAGCTGTACTGCTTGATAGCCTACACTTTGAAATTGTAAGGTATAAATCCCTGTTTCTAAATGATCAAAAGAATACTGACCTTCCTGATTTGTTTTAGTGTGTTTACTTCCAGGCTTAAGTATTACCGTTACCTCACTTATGGGTAGTCCCGCTTCGTCTATAACTTTTCCATGTAATTTACCTTGCCATTGGTCATGTTCTTTTAGACGGAAGGAGACTTTTTCGGCACTTACGCGGATATCAGCAATACGTTGATCTGTTAAATCATCCAATATTTGGCGAACGCTAGTATTGTTGAAATTTTTAGTTATTCTTTTATTTTTATCAACGTGACTACTGTTATATGAAAAGGTGCAGTTTATTTCTTTCTCCAGCTGTTTTAATGCATTGGGCACAGACGCATGCTGAAAGGAAATAGTGATTTTTTTGGTTAAAATATCCGTCTGTCCGTATCCTTTGACAGACAGCAAAATCAGGGCAATAAATACCTGCATCAGCACAAAGACTGTGCTAATTTTATTATATTTGTTCAATTTAATCTTTTTAAGGTTAATGGAATAAAACATCCTGGTGTAATGGGTTCGAAGTCTTCACATCAGGGTGTTTTTCATTTATAAACTAATGAATAAGGTGTGTCAGCTACTTTTTATATCATATATTGATCCGTTTTAAGGGTTTATTTATAAAATATTATTTCTCTATCTTTAACGTTATAATTACAACCTAATACAAAGGATATTTCTGCTAATAAAGCATGAATATGTACCTCTTTGAATGATCCTGTGTAATGCTGTTGTGCCAGTGTATTATCTTTAATGGTTACTTTATAATCAAATCTACGTGCGATGATTTGTGCGATATCTTGCAAACTAACATTTTCGAATGCCATACCACCATCTTTCCAGAGGCTACTTGAAGCGGTGTATCCCTCTATACGTTGTAGGACCCCCGTTTGTGGATGTAGTGTCGCGCGTTCTCCGGCGATCAGTATCAGTGGCTGCTGGTCATTTTTTAGGGTAGTAAACGCAACACGGCCTTCTTGGACGTCCAATTCTGTCAGCTCACGGGGATATGCTTTGAGGTTAAACTCCGTTCCCAAAACCGTAACTTTACTGTTGTCAGAAAGAATCGTAAATGGGCGTTTTTTATCTTTCGCTACGCTGAAGTAAGCTTCACCTTCTAGGCGTACTACTCGACTAGAATCTGTAAAATGATGCGGTACATATAATGTCGAAGCAGCATTGATTATCACTTCCGTTCCATCATTCAATTTGACGGTCATCTTTTTACCATTATCGGTATGGTATAAGGTGTTTGCTAGGTTCTCTTGCTGTCCTTTATTAGCCGTGAAAACAGTAGTTAGGGTATCATAGAAAACCATACCAACAGTACATATAATCATAGCTGCAATACCTATAGCGATATTCTGTCGATTCCAACTTCTTTTTTTTGTATTTATTACGTTGGCAATGGTTAAAGATTCTTCGTTAGGAACTTGCATTAAGCATTCTTCAGGCCACTCCTCACTGCATAGCCATGCCTCTACCTGCTCACGCTCGTGGGCGTTGCATTGTCCGGAATGGTATTTTGCGAGTAATGATTTGTCAACCTTCATAAGCTGTATATATAGGTAAGTACATAAATTAGTAGGGTACCCTAAAAAAAAATACTTTTTTTTATAAGGCCGAAATAGGGTAGTTAATTATATCTTCTTTCTCAAGAATAGAAGGGAATGTTTGATGTGATATTCTACGGTTTTCGTTGATACGCGCAATCGGGAAGCTATTTCGTGATTCTTTAAACCGTCTTCACGGCTCAACATAAATATACTGCGTCTTTTGCTAGGAAGCAATTGCACCAACGTCTCTATCTGTTGTAAAGTTTCTTTGAATACTAAATGATCTATAGGTGAGGGGATGCTATTGCGGTCTTCTTCAAGCAAGCAATCTGATTGGCAAGGACTACGTTTTGTCTCCTGTTCAATAAATCTAAATATAGCGTATTTAACGGCCCGCAGAAGGTAGTTTTCTACTGAGCTTTGAATTTGTACTTCATTGCGACGTTCCCAAAGGTTCACAAATATCTTCTGTACCAGTTCTTGCGCATTATCCGTATCCTGCAAATAGCTGTAAGCTAATC
>JASLHL010000036.1 GCA_030152225.1 Flavobacterium sp.
ACTAAGGTAGGGTTTTTCTCTTTTCCGACCAATTAGATTGTGTAGATGTCTTGACCCTTAGGCTAAATATAATAGCGGATAGGCAGTATGAACCCATAGCAAAATGCGATAAAAGAAGTGCATATAGCTTTGTTTTAGAAGATTTACTTCTAAATGCGAAAGGAAATAAAAATATTTTAACGCCTAAATATTCTCGAATTGAGAATAATGAATGGATAATGTTATTTATTTCGTTGTGAAAGGAAATAAGTTTTGGTAAAAAAGGGTCATTATTTTTTAAACACTGAAAATACAGTAAAATCGTTCAGAATTTTAAATTAATATATTTGATACAACAATTCTGATTGATCTTTATATTATTTATTTTTTTACGTTAAAATGAACCACAAACTAATAATTGATTTTATGCATCTGCTCTTTGAGTTTGAAAAGGAGACGAAAGAAGAGTTATTTTCTATCTATGCTCCAACTATCACAGGGTTTAAGCAATGGGTTCGAGATAAAATGACACAGCTACAAGAGGAGGAAATACCAGGAGTAGAAGCTAAAGTAACTACAGAGCAAAATATAGCGCTATCTTTTTTTAAATTGGCCAATTACAGCAAGATGTATTGGCGTTCTGTTTTGGCAGATAGTCCGCTTGCATTACCTGATAATTTAATATTCTTGATGAATTTATGGGTGCATGGTGAAATGACTAAAATGGAGCTAATTCGCAAGAGTACACAAGAAAAACCAACGGGCATGCAAATTGTCAATCGACTGATTGAGTCGAAGTTTGTTTGCCAAAAAGACTCAGAAGTAGATAAGAGAAGTAAGATCGTTGAGATCACAACCTTAGGTGAGCAGGAATTAATGAATAATAGGGAAGATATCCAGAAGATTTCCCAAGTAATCAACGGTAATTTAAAACAGACTGAAAAGCAAAGCTTAGTCCAATTACTGGATAAGCTCATGTGTTTTCACGATGATGTATTTAGCGATACGAAAAACAGAGAAGAGTTGATTTACTTTATTGCTAATCGCGAGAGATAGGATTTGGTTCACAGTTCACTTGACAGTTTACCACTTACCACTCACCACTCACCAATAAGAGTTATCGCTTCAAATCGACATCTTTAAGTGGAATTACTTTGGTTTTATACTTGAATTTGTGGTACAGATAAAAGAACAAGAAAAAGGGAATACCCATATAGGTAATGAATACGCCCTGCCAATCGACAATTCCTTCAAAGATCATCTGGCTATCCTGTCCAATAATGACAAATAGGCAAAGGACGAAAGCGAAGATAGGGCCAAAGGGAAAGAGTTTGGCTTTATAGACTAATTTTTTAGTGTCATAGCCTTGTGCGACATAGGCTTTTCGGAATCGGTAGTGGCTGAGAGCAATACCCAACCAAGCGATAAATCCTGTTAATCCTGAAGCGGCGAGGATAAAGTCAACGGCTTGAGGAGTAAACGATTGAATAATAAAGATGATCAATACCACCAATGCAGTGGCTAATAGGGCTATAATGGGCACGCCTTGTCCGTTGGTTCGACCAAAAGAACGATGAGCCATTCCGTCTTTTCCCATCGCATAGAGCATACGGGTAGAAGCGTACATTCCTGAATTTCCAGCAGAGAGAATAGAAGTTAAAATAACGGCATTCATCAGAGCAGCTGCAAATGCCCAATGGGCTTTTTCAAAGACTAAGGTAAAGGGGGATTTGGCAATTTCAGTAATATCTGCCCCTAGGAGTTGAGGACTGGTATAGGGAATGATTAACCCGATGACAAAGATAGACAGAATGTAAAAAATAAGAATTCTCCAAAACACTTGTTTGATGGCTTTGGGAATGTTTTTCTCTGGGTTTTCTGATTCACCTGCTGTAATACCGATGAGCTCTGTTCCTTGAAAAGAGAATCCCGCAATTAAGAATACGCCTAGTACAGTTAAAAACTTACCAGAAAATCCCTCTCCTACAAAGGGAGCATCGCCTAGGGTAAAGTTTTTGAAACCAATGTATTCGCCGCCTAGAATACCGAAAATAGTCAACAGTCCAACAGCTAAAAAGACGATAACCGTTACCACTTTGATAAAGGCAAACCAGTATTCAGATTCACCATAGGCCTTTACAGATAAGGTATTTAAACCTAAAATAATGGCAAAGAAGCACAGACTCCACGCCCAAGGAGGCAGAAAGTTCATGGGTTCCCAATAGGAGATAACCAAAGCGGCAATAGAAACATCCACAGCAACTGTAATGACCCAATTAAACCAATAGTTCCACCCTAAGGCATAGCCCAAAGAAGGATCTACAAAGCGAGAGGCATAGGTGCTAAAAGAACCTGATACCGGAAGGTAAGTTGCCATTTCACCTAGAGAAGTCATCAAGAAGTAAACCATAACACCTATGGCCACATAGGCTAATACGGCCCCGCCCGGACCTGCTTGTTGAATTGCTTCTCCACTTGCCATGAATAGCCCCGTTCCAATACACCCACCAATGGCAATCATGGTAAGGTGACGAGCTTTGAGTTTACGCTGTACGCCTGTGTTGTCGTTCTGCTGTTCCGTCATTTTTTTATCCTTTCAAACAAATGTAACGATTAATACGAGTTTTTACTCCTGTTTTAGTCCGTAATATGTGAAAAATTGGAGGAATAGGAAGGTTACATTTGTTTTTTATAGGTGTAAGCCCTGAACAAGCCCGTCAAAACGAAGCCTAAATTCCTTATTGCTTTGTTAAAAAATAACTTTTTATTAACTTTAAGTGTTTTTGGTTGCTAGTGTTTTTAATTGTTTTATCATAATATTGTTGTGTTAAATGTATTGAAATGCTAATTATGTTGTGTGAGATGAAGTGATGTGTTGGTATTACTGTATAAACCATTAATTTAGTTTATTGATTCAAGAATACATAAAAACTAAATGTTATGTTAAGAATAAAGCCGAGAATACACGGAATTATACTGGCCTTAGTATTGATTCCAACACTTGTTTTTGCGTCGCCTACTCTTAGTAGTTGGGCGAATAAAATGCAGCTCTATTTTGTCGATACGCTCCCTTTCTTTGATTGGAGTGCAGGAGAAAGAATTGTGCAGCCCCAGCTATTGCTCGCGGATGAGGATTGTGTGCCCATCACCCAATTGCCCTTTACGGAGACATTTGCCAGTGATTCAGAAACAAAACGCTGTTGGACTGTCATCAATAATAATGAAGATGATAGTACGTGGGATTTAACGGATGAGGGTAATCCTTTTATAGGGGATCAAGCGGCCGTTATGTCAACGGATGGCTTAGATGGAGAAAATGACGATTGGTTGATTTCACCTACTCTTGTATTAACAGGTAATCAGCGACTTCGATACCAGTATCGTGTTGAATCAAGTTTCGAACCCAATGATTTTCGCGTGATGTTATCCACGACGGGAACTGCTGTTGATGCTTTTGATGAAGAGCTACTTCCTCTGAGAGAATACGATAATACAACCTATAAAGAAGAAATTATTTACCTCAAAGATGCCAATGGCGATCTCCTTGAAGGGGAAATAAACCTTGCGTGGCATGTTCCGCCAGGGGGGGTAGATGGATGGCGTTTATACATTGGACAAGTTATTGTCGAGGATATTCCCGCTTGTCCTACGCCTGTAAACATACAGCTGTCTAACTATACAACCGTTGGCGTTCAAGTGGATTGGCAACAAGGATATGAGGAAGAAGAATGGGAGTTAGCCACACGTGCAGTAGGGGCAGCCATGCCTACTTCTGGTACTGTTGTTGATGAAACGACATATACCATAACGGGATTAACGAGTAATACGGAATACGAGGTTTTTATTCGCGCTAAATGCAATGGGGAAGAGGGAAGTGTCGATTCAGAATGGGCAGGTCCTATTCGTTTTAGAACGAATATGACTCCTGCAACTTTACCGTTTCTAGAAGATTTTGAAGGGGCGAATGGTTTTGTGTTTGTTGGTACCAAAGAAAATAAATGGAACCTGGGTACAGCAGTGAATAACGGTGGGACTCATGCCATGTATATCAGCAATGACGAGGGCGTTTCATATCAATATACCACCGACGATGAGGATTGGGAAAACACCGTATCTCACGCGTATAAGGATTTTGCGATAGACGCAGCTGTCAATGAACTTCAATTGACTTTTGACTGGCGCTGTATGGGAGAAGGCGAGTTTTGGGCCAGCGACTATTTTCGCGTTTGGATCGTTCCTACTGATTATCAGATCGTACCCAACGAACCGATTGACGAATTTGAAGATGGCGTGTTGCCTATTGGAGCCACGGATTATAAATCGAATAATACCTTCGTTAATGAATTGATCTTTTTTGATGGTTCGCCTTATGCGGATGGAACAATTCGCCTTGTTTTTGAATGGATTAATGATGCGATGAGTGGTATTCAACCTCCAGCGGCTATTGATAATATTGATTTGAGACCGGTGCTTTGTAGTCGACCGCAAGATTTAAGCTTAGATCGCGCAACGGCAACTCAATTTACGGTGAGTTGGACGCCTGCTGTGGATGTGGACGACTATGAGCTTATTATTCGAACGAATCCACTGCCAGCGGTGGTAGATGCAGATGTTCCCACCCATACAGCGGAAGGAAATACGTTTACGTTTACAGAAGTAAACCAAGGATCGTTTTACTACGTTTGGTTGAGAACTGCTTGTGATGCTGACAATAAGAGTAAGTGGATCGGACCTTTAGCCGTAAATGTGCCAAAAATTCCGCCAGTAACCTTGCCGTATAGTGATGACTTTGAAGAGAATGTGTACTTTCAAACTACACTAGGGGAACAAAATAAATGGGTAGCTGGAAATGCAATAGCTGCCAGCGGAACACGATCGTTGTATGTCACGAATGACGAGGGACGTAACAATGCGTATTTTGGAGAGGTTAGCGAGGTTATTCACGTATTTAAAGATTTTGTTATTCCTGCCAATACGCAAGAAGTAGACCTCTCTTTTGAATGGAGAGCCTTTGGAGATACAACAATTGATTGGGATACCTGGGAAGAAATACCGAGCGACTTTATGAAAGTATGGCTTGTGCCAGCGTCATTTACACCAACGGCGGGTACGTTAATTACCCCCGCGGCGAATCGCATTGAACTAGATCCAACGAATCCGTTTTACCAGAAGAGAAACTTTACCCAACAACGCTATATTGTACCAGCTACGGCTTGGGCAGGACAAAACATGCGCTTAGTGTTTGAATGGACACACAATGATTTTAGCCAAAAACAACCTCCTGCAGCAGTAGACAATTTAGTTGTCAAAGAGTATAGCTGTAAGGACGTAGAAGACTTAACCGTGAGTCGAATAGAAAACACGACTAACTTTGAGGTGACTTGGACGCCAGCAGCAGGTCAAACCAAATGGGAGGTGTTTATTATTGAGAATGGTCAACCTTTTCCGCTATTTAGCGATACGGGAATTGTCGTTGAAGGTGATCCTTCTTATCTCATCGAAAATGTGCCAGAAGGCGATTTCTATAAAGTATTTGTACGTCCTATTTGTTCAGAAACGAGTGTTGGATGGTGGACAGGCCCTGTGGATTATGCTGTTTTCTATCCTCCAGGCTGTGCGAGTATTACCATTGAAGATTTAGATTTGGATGTTTCCGTTGAGGGCGAGTATATTATTTGTTCAGAAGATCCCTATCCCGTGGACCTAAAAGCTGACTTTTACGATATTAAATCAACAACAGAATATGTGGTAGAACCAATCGAATACAAGCCGCCATTTCCGTTCTTTGGCGGTGGTGCAGTCGATTTAATTGATGATGACTATTGGTCTGAAGTTATCGATTTAGGATTTGATTTCTGCTTCTTTGGCAATAGTTATGACAAGGCCTTGATCAATACCAATGGCGCAATTAGCTTTAGTATTGCAGGCGAAGTTGAGGGAGGACGCTATCAGCCAGATAGTGGATCAAGTTGGCAATTTAACGATGAACTGCCGTTTGAAACAGAGGATGATCTATCGCCATTTGTCAATGCCATTTTTGGTGTAATGCAAGATTTGAATCCCGATCCTAATTCAGGGTCTTCGCCTGATGATTTTTCGGTTAATTACCAAATTATTGGTGAATACCCTTGTCGTGCCTTGGTATTTAATATCTACCATATGGGCTTGTTTGATCAGCGCTATGATCCTGATGATATAGAAGGATCGACGCAAACCTCGCAAATTGTACTATATGAAATAACGAATATTATTGAAGTCTATGTAAAAAATAGACCGGTAGTAGCAGCAGGTGAACAGGGACACAACGATGGTAGTGGTGTAATTGGTATTCAAAATGAAGATGGTACGGTTGCTTATGTTCCTGAAGGAAGAAATACGGGGACCTGGGTAGCACAGAATGAAGCCTGGCGCTTTACACCCAATGGACCTTCCATTGCTACGTTTGAATGGTTGAGAGATGGAGCGTTCTTCTCAGAAGATACGGATATTTCGGTAACGATTGACGAATCAACCACCTATACAGGGGTGATTAAATATGCACACTGTAATGGGGAAGAAATGGTCATTAAGAAAGATTTTGCCTTCTTAAAAGAACCGATGGAATTTGCAACACCTAAAAAACTGTTTGACTGTGCGAAGAAACCAGGCTCAACGTTTACGTATAACTTGGATGAGAACATCCCTGTAGTTTTAGCCGGTTTAGAGGCGGAAGAGTATGAGGTAGCCTACTATAAATCACAAGCGGATGCCGATGCCGATGAAAATGAACTAAATGCAGCATACGAAACACAGACGCCAAATGAAGATACCATCTTCATGAAGATCACTAACAAACTGACGCATTGCTCCAAAGTAATTTCTTTTACCTTAGGAGTGAATGAACAACTAGGGGCAACGCAAGTGAAACCTATGGTTCAATGTAAAGAAGTCACTTTACCTGCTTTAGCTCCTGGAGAAGCTTATTATACCGAACCGTTTGGTGGAGGTATAAAATATGATGCTGGAGCGCGCTATAATGAGGTAGGGTTGCATACGATTTATGTGTATAAGGAGGATGAAAAAGGGTGCTATGGGGAATCTACCTTGACCATCGATATTTTACCCGAGGTTTTTGCCCCAATTGTCGAAGATAAGGTGTTTTCTTGTGAGGCCTATAAATTGCCTGTACCGCCTGAAGGAACAAAGTACTATACAGAACCAAATGAAAAGGGAATTGAATTAGAAGCTGATTATGAGGTAATCGTTCCGATGACCATTTATATGGTGACGCGAAATGGAAATAAAGAGGTGTACTGTTATGATGAAAGTAGTTTCAACGTTGATTTTGAAGATTGTCCGATTCCAAAAGGAATTTCACCTAATGGTGATGGAATCAATGACGCTTTTGATTTGAGTAATCACGGGGTAGCTAAGATTCAAATCTTTAATCGATATGGAGTAGAAGTATACACCAAAACGGGTAGCTATAAAAATGAATTTGTTGGAAAAGATAATGCTGGCAATCAATTGCCAAGTGGCACATACTACTATGTCCTGGTCTCTCATGGAAAATTGAAAACAGGATGGGTTCAACTTAATTATTAAATAAAAAAGAGGGTGTCATGACACCCTCTTTTTTTATATCTTTTATTCTTGAAGTAAGAATGTTTTAAAGTCCGCAAAGTTTAGTGGGTGAACCCCGTGTCCTACTGGATACTCTTTATAAGTGTGTTTGATTTTTAATACGTCTAAGATAGGCGAGGTCTTTCTAGCCCAATCTACAGGAATCACTTGATCAACAGTACCGTGGGAAGCAAAGACTTGCAGTTGGCTGAAATCACTGTCTTCAAAACCAGCTTTGATAATATTGGCATTAAAATAGCCACTTAACGCCACGACCTTATTGATTTTTTCAGGATAAGACAGGGCAATAGCATAGCTCAAAATAGCGCCTTGACTAAATCCAACCAAGTTAATGTCTTGCGCGTCAATCGGGTATTTTGCTTGTAATTCATCGATGAATTGTACAATCAAATCCCTAGATTCAATCGCTTGTTGATCATCAGAAAACTTATTGGCATCTGCATCAAAGTGAATCGCATACCAAGCATAGCCATAAGGCGGAACAGGGTAGGGTGCTTGTGCAGATACAATATAGTAGTGATCCGGAAGTTCACGAGCAAAAGAAAATAGATCTTCTTCATTACTTCCATAGCCGTGTAAAAGTAAAATAAGCGGATTCTTATCTTTTTTTACCTTAGGCTCTTGAATTAAGTAGTTAATTGAAAGGGATGTCTCCATAATTAAGCCGATAATTTGTCAAACCATTTTTGAAAATAACCGCCGATTCCTGGCAGTACGCGAACTTCTCCTTGTGTAGTGCCCAAAAAGCTATAGAACCATAGCACTACAAAACAAATGTAGAAGGGAACTGTAGCAAATAGCGAATCTACATTCGATACAAAGTAACCGAAAACATAAAACATCAGGTGCAAACCAAAGGTTTGTTTGATGTAAAAACCTGCGTATTTATTTTTGGGTTCAATATTCATGAAAATGACAATCATACACCCTAAAATAGTAAGGTGAGAGGCCAATGCCATGTTTTTACCACTTTCGATTTCTTTTGCTGAAAACGTTTTAATCATACTGTTTGAAATAATATAAGTTGTTTTTAGTGAAACTAAAAATTAAATGTTTGCTTGTCCTGACGAATGGCGCCATATACTTTTCCTTGCATGGTTTCTCCTAAAAAGGCGGAGTTTTTAGATTTCGATAGGATGCTGTCTTTGGTAAATGTCCAAGAGCCTTCTGTTGTAAATAAGCTGAGGTTTACTTCATTTCCTTCTGCAATTGATGCGGTAGGTAAACCAAAGATGGTACGTCCTGCTGTTAGTTTCGCTACAACTACCTCAAGCGGTAAAACGGTATTCAAGGCAGCAAAGGCAGATTCTAATCCGATAGTTCCCGAAGTAGCCAGGTCAAATTCCAATTTCTTATGTTCAATATCTAAAGGCGTGTGATCCGTCGTAATACAATCGATGGTATGGTCGAGAACACCAGCTAGTAAAGCTTGTCTCGTTGCTTCCTCTCGCAAAGGAGGTGAAACTTTATGACGGCTGTCAAATTCCGTTAATTTAGCATCCGTCAACACCAATTGATGTACAGCTACACTACACGTCACTTGTAACCCTTTGTTTTTTGCTTCTCGGATTAATTCCAGTGATTTAGCTGAAGAAACAGTAGGGATGTGCATTTTACCGCCTGTGTATTCCAACAAGAATAAGTTACGCGCAATTTGCAATTCTTCTGCTAAAGGAGGTATACCCTTTAAACCTAGGGTAGTACTAGTCACACCTTCGTGAACAACACCTTTTCCCTTGATGCTTTTGTCCTGAGCAAATGCCACAACTAATCCATCAAAATCTTGTACATACTGCAAGGCAATCTTTAATACGTTGGCATTGTCAATGGCTTTTTTATAATCGCCAAAAGCAACAGCACCTGCATTTTTCATGTCGTATAACTCAGCCAAATCCGTTCCTTCACTTTTCACAGTTAAGGCTCCAATAGGGAATGCTTCTGTTGTTTGACCCGCTGCTTTTTGTTTGATGAAGGTAACAAGGCTTTGATTGTCTGTGATGGGGTTGTTATTCGATTCGATGGCTACTTGCGTAAATCCACTTCGCGCTGCTACTTCTAATCCATGTACGAGGGTTTCTCTTTCTTCGTAACCTGGTTCACCAAAGGAAACCGAAGTATCGAACCAACCTGGAGAAACACACAAATGATCCAACTGAATTACCGTAGCATCTTCTACTGTAATAGCAGCTGCTATCTTTTCGATTTTTCCATTTTTAAGGTGTAAATCAACAACTTGATTGTTGAAAGAACTTGTAGCATCTATGATTTTTGCAGATTTTAAAATGATATTCATTTTAGTGCGAGAATTAAATTAGTTATGTGTAGTTAATGAGTACAAAAATACTTTTTATTTTTTGCTTTTGCGAGTAAGAAGTCGAAGAAAACCACAAAAAAAATACACCCCTTATTTGGGTGTATGGTTTTGTTTTTTGACTAATATTTTGGAGTTTTCAAAACATTCATTCAGCGCTTGATAAATCTGAAAATCAGTAGCGGTATAAATAAAGCGATCCGTTTGATTACAGTTTTTAAGCGTTTTGATAATATCTTCTTGGGTAATGCCCAATAGACCACATACAATTTCGCGATCATAACGGGTTTGCATCAGGGCAATCATGTTTTGATCCTCTTTGATGTTTTTAATCTTCTTGAGCTCTTTGGATTTGCCTTTAAACAGGTTGTATACCTCGTCTACAGGACTAAAATAGCTACCTACGGCAATATTGTACGTCGGCATGCTTTGGTTTCGGTAAAAGTCGATCTGTAACTTGTCGTTTAATTGAATCAGCTTGGTATCTACTTCGAGAATACCAGTTAGGTCGTATTTCTTGATGAAGATTTCCGCTAGTTCAATGGACTGTTCGGTTAAATACAGTTTTAGATTTTCGTTGTTTAACCAGTCATTGGTTACCTTTAGTTTAATAGGTAAGTAACCAGGAAAGGAAAAGTGGATTGAATCGTTTAGATTGGCTTCAATGGCAAAAGAACCATCGCGTTTACTAACCGTTCCTTTCACTTGTGTTATGTTAATGACGTTAACATCATCAGCAGGTAAAAGAGACTTGTCGTTGTAGATTGTTCCTTTCACTTGTGACCCTTGTTGACTCCACGCCGCGAAAGAGATTAGGCATGTAAATAAAAAAACTGTAAAATTTCTCATCATTTTTAAAATTGCTTAAAAATAGTGGATATTTTACAGTTTTATATCTTATTTGAAAAAAATTAACAGATTAACTTCTTCTAGGACGTCTTGGTGC
>JASLHL010000047.1 GCA_030152225.1 Flavobacterium sp.
GCCTTTTCCTGGGAAAGAAAAGGCTACTTCGTTTGTTGTTTGTTGTTTTTGCTATCTCTAGCGGGCTATTTTGGGTATTCTTGTTTTTCTCAATTAATCAAATGTAATTTATTTTTTGATTTATGTTATTATTATTTTAAATAATTTTTATATTTAACATATTGCAAACATGATGCCAGTTTTTAGCTTTTAAAAAAAATATTTATTTTTTGTCGTGCAACAGGGTTGCAAAGAGCTAAAAAGAGTATTAAAATTAAAAAAGTCTTGCTATTTTTGTTCGGATGAAACAGTACAACTACATACTATCTTTACTTTTAGCGATAACCGTTCTGGTTATTTCGTTCTACCCTTGTGCAGATCGATATGTTTCATCTATAGCAGCTGTAGAGTCCGTTGCTGATCATGTGTATGGAGCCAAACACAAGGCCGATACACCTGACGCATGCTCTCCTTTTTGTGCTTGTGTATGTTGTGCGGTATCGGTGAACATCAGTTTGCCAAGCTACGTACTTGCTGTTCCTGTACAAACGGTACGTACAGCGAAAACAATACACCCTTATCCCTTTGTAGAAAACCTGGTTTATCACATCTGGCAGCCGCCTAAGCTGGTCTAAATGTATCGATTTATGAACGTAAACTTCTAGGAGAAGTTTGCGCTTTTATTCCCTTTATATTTATACCAAGATGCTAGATAAAATTATTCAATTTAGTATCCGAAACAAATTCATTGTAGGACTCTTTGTGCTGGGACTCATCGCAGTAGGAAGTTATTCTTTGGTGCATTTGCCTATGGATACACAGCCTGATATTACGAATAATCAGGTTCAAATTATTACAAGCTCGCCAACTTTAGCTACACAAGAGGTAGAGCAGTTCATTACTTATCCCATTGAACAAGCCGTTAAGCCCATCCCTAATATTACGGAACTTCGCTCCATTAGCCGCTTTGGATTGAGCGTAGTAACCGTTGTTTTTACAGAAGATACCGATATTTATTGGGCTAGAAATCAGATCAATGAAAATCTGAAAGCAGCAGAAGAAGTGATTCCCAAAAATGTAGGAACGCCTGAGTTAGCTCCAGTAAGTACGGGCTTAGGAGAAATATACCAATATGTCGTTTATCCCAAAGAAGGGTACGAAGATCAGTACAACAGTATGGATTTACGTACCATTCAGGATTGGATTATTAAACCTCAATTAATTGGGGTGAAAGGTGTTGCTGAAGTCAACACTTTGGGGGGACATTTGAAACAATATGAGGTGGCTGTACAACCCGATCGCCTCAAAAGTATGGATACCTCCATTCTTGAAATTTTTGATGCCTTAGAACAGAATAACGAAAATACTGGAGGTGCCTATATCGATAAAAAGCCCTATGCTTATTTTATTCGAAGCATTGGAATGGTTCAATCGATGGAAGACATTGAGAAAATTGTGGTTAAAACAGTGAATGGAACACCAATTTTAATTCGCGATGTAGCAGAAGTGAAGATTGGAAGTAGTATTCGCTATGGAGCGGTGACCAAAGATGGAAAAGGTGAGGATGTAAGTGGTATGGTGATGATGTTGAAAGATGCCAATACCCAAGAAGTAGTGAAATTGGTCAAAGAAAAAATGGCGCAAATTGAAAAAACCTTACCCGAAGGTGTTGCGATAGAGTCGTTTATCGATCGAACCAAACTGATTGATAAAACCGTGAATACCATTCAAAATAACCTGTTAGAAGGAGCGTTGATCGTGGTATTTGTATTGGTTTTGCTCTTAGGAAATTGGCGCGCAGGTTTAATCGTTGCTTCGGTAATCCCTCTATCCTTGTTATTTGCCATTAGTTTAATGAAATTATTTGGCGTTAGTGGAAACTTAATGAGTTTGGGGGCTATTGACTTTGGATTGATCGTCGATGGCGCAGTTATTATTGTCGAAGCGATTGTTCATCGACTGCATTTGGGCAAAAACAGAAAACTCTCCCAACAGGAGATGAATCAAGAGGTGTATACTGCCGCCTCTAAAATAAGAACAAGTGCTTCTTTTGGTGAAATTATCATTTTAATTGTGTACTTGCCTATTTTGGCGCTAACGGGGATTGAAGGCAAGATGTTTGGTCCGATGGCTATGACGGTGTCCTTTGCCATCTTAGGGGCATTTATTCTTTCACTAACCTATGTTCCCATGGCCTCTGCTTTATTTTTAAAGAAAGAAGCAGGAAAAGTAAAACCGAATTTTAGTGATAAATTAATCGATAAACTTTACCAAGGGTACAAACCGATTTTAGAAAAGGCATTCAAAATAAAACGACTTGTTTTAGTGGTTGCTTTTGGTTTGTTTGCCTTTGCTCTGGTGGTGTTCAGTAAAATGGGGGGCGAATTTATTCCAACGTTGGACGAAGGAGATTTAGCAACCCATATTATCATTTCATCAGGAAGCTCCCTGTCACAAGAGATTGAGACGACCACCAAAGCAGAGCAGATTTTGATGGATCAATTCCCCGAGGTAAAGATGGTGATTTCCAAAATTGGAAGTGCTGAAATTCCAACAGACCCCATGCCAATGGAGGCTGCGGATATGATTATTGTACTCAAAGAAAAAAAGGAGTGGACATCCGCCAAAACGAAAGAAGAACTCATTGATAAAATGGAAGCGGCATTGGAAGAAATTCCTGGCGTAACGACAGAGTTTTCTCAGCCGATTCAAATGCGTTTTAACGAATTGATGACGGGCGTTCGAAGCGATGTAGCGATTAAAGTATTCGGTGAAGATCTCGATCGTCTGGCGAGTATTGGCGATGATATCAATGGAATGATAGCTGATATTCCTGGGGTTTCCAGCCCAAAATTAGAACGCGTAACAGGTTTGCCACAGATTTCAATCAAATACGACAAAGATAAACTGGCGCTATACGGATTGAAAATTGCCGATATCAGTCAGATTATTCGCGCAGGATTTGCAGGAGAGACCACGGGCTTGGTCTACGAAGGGGAAAAGCGTTTTGATCTAGTGGTGCGATTGGATCAAGAATCGCGTTCCGATATTGAAAATTTAAAGCACTTTTTTATTCCCCTAGGCAATGGGCAACAAATTCCGTTGAGTCAGATTGCAGATATAGACTATGAAGATGGGCCTCAACAAATTAGCCGTGAAGATGGGCGAAGACGTATTGTGTTGGGATTCAATGTAAAAGGTCGTGATGTGAAAAGTGTGGTTCACGATATTCAAGCGCGTTTGGACGAGCGATTAGAACTGCCAGATGGCTATTATATTACCTATGGTGGCCAATTTGAAAACCTGGTTGAAGCGACTAATCGCTTGATGATCGCCGTTCCTATTGCTTTGGCGTTGATCTTTGTGTTGCTGTATTTTACATTTAAGTCAGTCAAGCAATCACTGATTATTTTTACTGCGATTCCACTATCTGCCATTGGTGGTGTAGCCGCCTTATGGATGCGCGATATGCCATTTAGTATTTCTGCTGGTGTTGGATTTATCGCTCTATTTGGCGTTGCTGTACTAAATGGTATTGTCCTCATTGGGCAGTTTAATCAACTAAAAGAACAAGGAATGGGATTATACGAACGAATTATAGAAGGTACAAAAATACGCCTCCGACCTGTATTGTTAACCGCTTCAGTGGCTTCTTTGGGATTCTTGCCCATGGCATTGAGCACGAGTGCAGGGGCAGAGGTGCAAAAACCGTTGGCAACTGTCGTAATTGGAGGATTAATTACCGCCACCTTGTTGACCTTATTGGTATTGCCCATTATCTATTACTACGAGGAAAGAGGTTTTGGAAAAAAGAATAAAGTGAATGCCAGTACAACAGCTGTGCTAACGCTTTTATTTACCCTTGGAGTAGGACAGGTACAAGCACAAGATCAAACCCAAACTGTCAAGCGTATTTCATTGGATCAAGCATTGGAATTAGCAAGAGAGAATAACCAAAGCCTAAAAGCCTCGAGAGCCCATGTTTTGAGCCAGGAGCAACTCGTAAAAACAGCCTATGATATACCCAAAACCGATGTGTCCATGGGATTTGGCTACTTGAATGGCAAAGGGCAAAAAGATGTCAACCTAACCGTAAGTCAGGCGTTTAGTCCTTTTACTTATGGAAAAAAGAAGCAGGTATTGCAAAAGGATTACGAAAGTGCTGAACTTCAAATGCAGGGAAAAACGATAACCGTCGAATTTGAAATTCGACAAATTTGGGAAAATATCCTGTATGCACAGTCCAAAAAGAAATTGTTGGAGCAGCAATTTACCCTGCTCCAAGCCTTTTCAAAATCGGCTAAGTTGCGCTATGAAACAGGAGAAACAACTTTAATGGAAAGCAATGTAGCTCAAGCAAAAGAACAGGAAATCAGTGTATTGCTAACGCAAAATAGAACGTTCTTACAAAATGAGAAATCAAAAATTAAAGCGTATTTGAATTTAGAAGACAATTTTGACCTGTTGGAAGAAGAGTTGGAATACGATAGACATGATCCATTAGATGATTTGAACTTGGAAGAAAACAACAGCTTACAAGTGGCAGAAAAGGAAATTGAGCGTGTAGAAGCCCTGCGTAAAATGGAACGATCCCTATTATTACCTGATATTACCTTGGGGTATGCGATTGAATCAGAAGCGGGATTGCGCGCCAATGGAGCGAATTACGGAAGAGAATTGCGCATTCCAAGTTATACCGTTGGAATTTCCATTCCAATCTTTTTCGGAAGCCAGTCCAAAAAGCTCAAAGCCATGCGCTATAGTATGGAACAAGCTACGTTGGAAAAAGAGTACTTACACAAGCAATTAACTGAAACCGTACAACAGCAATTGGAGATCATCAACGCACAGCAATCGGTGATTGACTACTACCAAGAGAGTGCCTTGCGCAATGCCGCTATCATTCAAGATCACGCCAATAAATCGTATAATAATGGGGATATCTCCTATGTAGAATATATCCAATCAATGGAAACAGCTCTGAACATTCAGATCAATTATTTAGATGCGGTATTGCAATACAATTTAGGACATAATGCACTCCATTACTTAGTTAACCAATAATTTGAATTTAAAATGAAAAGAATATATATCGCTTTACTTACCTTGGGCAGTTTGTCCTTTGTGGGATGTCAAGATAAGAAGGAAAAGACAACCCCTGAGGTTGCTCAAGAAGCAGATCATAATCAGGAGGAAAATGCCAGCAAAGAAGTGGAATTAAATGCCGCTCAAAAAAAGGCAGCAGGTATTGTCATGGGACAGCTTGAGGATAAAAACTTATCTGATGTGATTAAAGTCAATGGGCAAACGGAATTACCTCCTCAAAATCAAGCAGATGTAACAACCTTTTTAAGTGGAACTATTACGCAAATTTTGGTGAATATAGGAGATCGCGTAAGCAAAGGACAGGTATTAGCTGTTGCAGATAGCCCCGAATACATCAAGTTGCAAGAGGACTACCAGATTTCAAAAAACAATTTGGAGTATCTGGAACTGGAGTATAAAAGACAACAAACACTACGCGCAGAAAATGTCAATTCGGAAAAGACCTACCAAAAAACAAAGGCAGAATTAAACATTGAAAAGTCACGCTACCAGTCACTGACCAATCAGCTGTCTTTAGTAGGGAAGGGATCTTCTCGAACATTGAATATTGTCGCGCCAATTAGCGGAAATGTAGCTGCCATTCCCATTCGTATGGGAACGAATATCACCAATGGTCAAACGTTGTTTTCACTTGTGGATAATTCAAAAATCCACTTGGACTTAAAGATTTATGAAAAAGACTTACCCTATGTACACGAAGGGCAGAAGGTGTCTTTTAATTTGACAAATATCAACCGATCCGAAGTGACTGCTACTATTTTTAGCATAGGAAAAGCATTTGAACCAGGAACAAAAACCGTTATTGCACATGCCAATATTGATCAAGTGCCTGATAATCTGATTCCGGGATTATATGTCAATGCCCTGATTGACATAGGAGCAAATACGGTAAAAGCCCTGCCCAATGCAGCCATTGTAAAGGCTGATGGAAGAGAGTTTATCTTTATTGCCGATGAAGGAGCTGAACACGGAGAACATATTCATTACAAACGAGTAGAAGTTAAGACGGGAGTGAAGGAGTTGGGCTATACCCAAGTAGAAATTATTGAGGCTGTACCAGAGCAATACAACATTGTCACGCAAGGGGCTTACTATTTACAAAGCCATTTAATTAAAAATGAAGGTGGCGGTGGGCATAGTCACTAGTGACAGTTAAGTTGACAGCTTACGGTTAATCGGTTAACAGTTTACCGTTTGAAAAAGCAAAGCGGATGGCTCAAAAGGTCATTCGCTTTGTTTGTACTAGGGGCTATTCCATTAACCTCCTGCTAAAAAGGCAAAAAGAATTGACCTCGGACATAGCGAAAGCCCTAGAAATAATTAAATTTGTAGTTCAATTTTTAAATGAGGAACCGATCATGCTTTCAAATCGCTTTAGATTAAATGAAATGTTGGTATTTATTTACCGACTGTTTTTAGCCTTCTTTTTTTATTTTATCGCCCGTGTTTTATTCTATACATACAATAGTGATTTGCTTGCTGTTGATTCAGTAGGACAGTTTTTAAAATTGGCCTATCACGGGTTGACCTTTGATCGCATGGCTATTTTTTATGTCAATGGATTATTTATCCTGTTGTCGATCGTGCCTATTTTTAAAAGTACAACCAAAGGGTACCAAAAAGTAGTGTTTTGGAGCTATATTATTCCGAATTTACTGGCCTATGCCACCAATTTTATTGATTTTATCTACTATCGTTTTATCTATGCGCGTACGACAATTGCCGTTTTTGACAGCTTAGAACACGAATCAAATAAAGGACAATTGTTTTTGAACTTCTTGGTGAACTATTGGCATGTATTTGCCTTGTGCATTGGTCTTTGTGTCTTGTGGGTTTACTTGTACAAGCGCGTAAAATTTACCCAACCACTTGAATTGCCAACGAAGAAGAATTACTTCCTCTCTAGTGCCGTTATATTTGTTGTGGTATGTGTTGGCTTTATCGCAG
>JASLHL010000283.1 GCA_030152225.1 Flavobacterium sp.
TAAGACTCTTTATTCCGATTATCCAAATTTATTTTTAAAAAATATTTTCAACCTAATCGCAAGTCTTTGCTACTGCTTTTCTATGAACGTCTGCTTGTTTAATGCGGATGCAAAAGTAGTACCTTTTTCGCCACTTCCAAATTATTTGTTGCTTTTTTTTCAACGAAACTCCACTTTTATTCACAACTCATTACTATAACGCACGTTAGATCGAAAAGTTTTTTTTGCTTTTTTTGTTGGCTTTTGTTTTTTGTGGGTTGCGCGGTTCGCTCGTCATGAGGTTCGTCTCCTATTTCTTGGTATTCCTCTCCAACTCCCCTCCAACTCTCCCTGCACAGTTACTGGAAAAAAGGCATTTTTGTCGAAGAAGTGTTGGAGGGGAGTCGAAGCAGAGACATGCAAAACAACTACAACAACCAATCACAACCTTTGTAGGAGGGTTATAAAGAATGAAAAGGAAAGCGCAAAAAGTAAATCCAGCAACCAAAAAAAGAAAATAGCTTTTGATCATAGGAACCTACTTATTAAGTACAATCCATATAAAGGAAGGAAATACAACTCAAGCGTCTTGGTATGGAAACTCCTTTTATATAGGTGTAGGTGTTTTAGCCATATGGTTTGGTGAGGAGGACTAAAAATATCATCGCGTCTATATAAATTGTCCAAACATGTCGCTTTATTAATATAACGTGAGTTCGACTTAAGCTATTAGTCTATTTTTATCAATAATGTCGTTAATAGTATGAATAGAAGGCTTTTTCGGAAAGTATGAATAAGTAATCAAAGCAGCTAACATATTTGCAATAAAGTTATTGAAGGATCTGTGTCTTGTATGTTCTACTTGACACATATTTTTTAATTCATCATTTACAGTTTCAATAAGTGCTCTTTTCTTTAAATGTATTTTATCTGCCAGTAGCATCATTGAGTTCTTCATGTTTTTTTTGATTTTAGTAACTAAATGTACTCCATCGACGAACATCTGTTCAAAAAGATCTTTACTGATATACCCTTTATCACCAAAGAATTTACCAAAAATACGTTTATGAAAATTCAATTCTTTTAAGGGCTTTCTATCATCTACATTAGCTGGAGTTAATAAGAAATCAAGTATTTCACCGTTATCATTTATAATTAAATGAAGTTTAAATCCCATAAACCAACCTATAGAACATTGACCTTTTGTTGCAATATTCTTAAATGTTTTATGCTGTTTTTCTCTCCTAATGTGTGATACTCTTAAAGGAGTGGAATCTATAAATGAAACCCCTGTACATTTGCCTAATCTATTAGTTTTTAAGAAGATTCCTAAAGGTATTATAACTTTCTTTTGTAGTTCTACAAAGCGATTATAAGAAACAGTTTTAGGGAATTCCTTTTGCATATGGACTTTTACATAATCAATGTAATAATGTTTTAAACATCTGAAACCACTATCATGAAATAAGATCAAAATAGTCATTACTTCACTTGCATTAAGTGTTGACTTTCGATTACGTTTTTTCTTTGTACTATCTGATTCAATACTATGAGATTGCAAAACATTTGAATATGCTTTAAAAAATTCATCGACTTCATAATAAATTTCAGTAATTTTGTCTGTAGATAACATAGAGATAGTTTTAGTTAAATATTTGTAATTCAGAACCTTAAATATACTAATTCTATCTCTTTTTTTATAGCTTTTTTGCCTTTTCTTATATCGAACTCACGTTATATATAATAAAAGAGAAATCTACTTATTAATGACTATACTACACAAACAACAAACCCCAAAAGCCGAACAACAAATCGAAGATTCATCGAACACCAAAACAAAATATAAATTAGGGGAGACAAAAGCCAATCAACAAAAAAGACCAACCTCACAATATAATACTATCTTTGAGTTTCATTTATTTTAAACCTTAATTATTATGTACGTGAAAAAAGCTATTGTTGGAACCTTAACGGGTATCTCTTTATTCAGTGTCTCGTGTAAGCAAAATCCAGATCAAGCGGAAGCAACGGCAAATTGGGATGAGAGTAATTCTTTTTATATGGAAAGTACATTACCTTATCAAACGGCAGACTTTGAAAAGATCAAAAACAAAGATTTTAAGCCTGCTATTTTAGAAGGTATGCGCCGTCAGGTGGAAGCCATTGATCAAATCACAGCCAACACAGAGGCACCTACTTTTGAGAATACCCTTGTAGCGTTAGAAAAATCAAGTGCTTTATTCAATCGCGTCAGTGCTGTCTTCCATTTATTGGTTGGCGCGCATACCAATGATGAAATAAAAGCTATTAATCAAGAGTTATCTCCTAAATTCGCTGCACACCGCGATGGGATCTACCTAAATGAGGCATTATTTCAAAAAGTAAAACAACTACATGACCAGCAAGCTTCTTTAGGTTTAACAAGTGAACAAGCGCGTCTATTAGACGTATATTATCAAGAATTCGTTCGTTCAGGTGCCAATTTAAAACCTGAACAGAAAAAAACACTGAAAGCAATCAATCAAGAATTAGCTTCCTTAACAACACAATTTGGCGATCAGCTATTGGCAGCAACAAAAGCAGGAAGTGTAACTTTCACAAAAGAAGAATTGGATGGACTTTCTTCTACTGAAATGGAAGCCTTCAAACAAGCGGATGGAACCTATGCTATCCCTTTAAATAATACGACACAACAACCAATCGCTGCCTCTTTGAACAAAAAAGAAGCTCGACAAAAATTATTTGATGCAGGTTGGAGTCGCACAGAAAAAGGAGATAACAATGATACAAGAGCAACTTTAGTGGCCATAGCTAAGAAAAGAGCTGAAAAAGCAGAATTATTGGGCTTTAAAAACTATGCTGAATGGAGTTTACAAGGCAGCATGGCTAATAAACCTGATCAAGCAAAAAAATTAATGGATCAATTGAGTCCATATGCTGTTGGTGCAGCGACACAAGAAGCAAAAGAAATTCAAGACCTTATTAATAAAGAAGCAGATCCTTTTACTTTAACAGCTGCTGATTGGGATTACTATGCAGAAAAAATCAGAGCCCAAAAATACGCTTTGAACCTAAATGAGGTAAAGCCGTATTTTGAAATGAATGCCGTATTGGAGAAAGGTGTGTTTTACATGGCCGAAAAACTATATGGCATCACCTTTCATGAACGCAAAGACATTCCTGTATGGCAGGAAGATGTTCGCGTTTTTGAAATATTCGACGAAGATAAAAGTCCAATAGGCTTATTTTATGTTGACTTTTATGCACGAGAATCAAAACGCGGAGGCGCTTGGATGGGTAATCTTGTGACACAATCTAAATTATTAAATCAAGCGCCTGTAGTATATAATGTATGCAACTACCAAAAACCTGCGGCGGGTCAACCAACACTTTTATCTCCAGATGAAGTAATTACCATGTTTCACGAATTTGGACATGGATTACATGGTTTCTTATCGGATGTTACCTACCCTACTGTTGCAGGGACAAGCGTTTCTCGTGATTTTGTAGAGCTCCCTTCCCAGTTTCACGAACATTTTGCTTTTTTACCCGAAGTTTTGACTAACTATGCTAAACACCATGAAACAGGTGAAGTAATCCCTGTTAGTTTAATCGAAAAAATGAAAGCTGCGCAAAACTTTACTATTGGTTATGGTTTAACTGAAATCTTAAGTGCGTCGTTATTAGATATGGAATGGCATACGATTTCATCAACAACTGAAATCAAAGATGTCGCCACATTTGAACAACAAGCCTTAGCCAAATATGGCATTGATTTAGCTACTGTTCCGCCAAGATATCGTTCTTCTTTCTTCAATCACGTATTTGGAGGCGGCTACGCAGCAGGCTACTATTCGTATACTTGGGCAGAAACACTAGACAATGATGCATTCCAATGGTTACTAGACAATGGAGGAATGACACGTGAAAATGGTGCCATCTTTAGAGCTAAAATTTTATCCCAAGGAAATTCAAAACCATCGGATGAAATGTATCGCGAATTCAGAGGAAAAGATGCAACGATAGATGCTTATTTAAAAATGAAAGGATTTGATCAAATAAACACGTTTAAAAAGAACGATAAAATAGATACTAAAATCTAATTCCAATAAAAAAGGTCAGCGGATGCGCTGACCTTTTCTTATTTATTCACTTCTTTGAAGCTATGAATCATTCGCTCCATTTTTTCTTTATTTTCCTCTTTCTTTTTCTTCAATGTCCAAGTCAACACTTGATAGTAATCTTCTTTCCCATCAAAAGCCGCAAAACTATAGTACACGTCTAATCCAGAAATAGTTGCTGTGAAGTTAACTCTTTTTCCTTTTAGCCCATTACTTGTCATATCTTCTAATTCGAGTTCACTCGGTTCGATAGACTCTAGTGTTGACGATAAAAGCTCCAAAGTCCCATGCGCAAACAAAGTCAAAACATCTTCTCCTTCTACAAATGCTCCTGATCGTTGAAACATCGTTTTAATCGCTTCTTTGTTTTCGTTGAGTACGATAAAATACAATTCTTCTTCGACACTTTGCAATTGAAAACTTGCTTCGCTATTCAGGTGCTTCGTTTTTTGCATCGTTGAAGGCGCTTCAATAGTGAATTTGCCAGGGTATCTCATTTCAGTATACGCCTCTTTTTTGTTACAAGCCGTTAGCAGAATAAAAAAAAGCATCAAACTTCCAATTCTCTTTATCATAGTCTTTTGATTTTAAGAAACAAAAATACACACAAAATTAAATACGTGCCAAATCTTGCATCACTTCAGCGAATAATTTCATACTATATTTTCGCTTTTCATAATCATAAATTGGTGTGGTAATCATTAATTCGTCTACTTCCAACACTTCACAAAAGCGATTGAGTTCTGGTAACATCTCTTCTTTTGTTCCAATAAATGAACAAGCTGTCATATTGTAAACTGCTGCTTCTTCTTGTACGGTCCAAACTCCTTGCATGGATTCGATCGGCGGTTGAAGTGGTTTTCTATCATTTCGAATAATTCCCAAAAACATACGATAAAACGAAGTGGCCAATTGCTCTGCTTCATGGGTTGAATCAGCTAGGATTGCATTGACACAAGGCATGAAGTAAGGTTTCTCTAATTGAGCAGAAGGCTTGAAATTATTTCGATAGATTTTTCCTGCCATTTGAATTTGATCAGGGGCAAAATGACTAGCAAAAGCATAGGGCAATCCCAATTCTGCGGCCAAATACGCACTATCTGTACTCGAGCCCAAAATCCAAAATGGAACATCCAATCCTTCTCCGGGAAAAGCTCTTACTTTCGCTTCTGCATTGGTTGCACTAAAAAAGGTTTTCAACTCTTGTATTTGCTGTGGAAAGAAGTTCGCACTCATCGTATCATTTCTTCTCAAGGCCATAGCAGTTACCTGATCTGTCCCTGGCGCTCTTCCCAACCCCAAATCAATTCGATTGGGATATAGTGATTCTAAAGTTCCGAATTGTTCCGCAATAACTAATGGAGGGTGATTGGGCAACATTATTCCCCCAGAGCCTACTCTAATTTTTGCTGTTCCTCCAGCGACATAACCGATCAAAACGGCTGTAGCTGAACTTGCAATATGCGGCATATTGTGGTGTTCGGCTAGCCAAAATCGTTTATACTCCAGCTCTTCTGCATGCTGCGCAGTAGCTAATACATTATTTAATGTCTCTTTCGTTGATTTCTCTGCCCCAATGACAGCTAAATCCAAGAAAGAGAACGGTATATTTTTAATCATAATACTTAAACTTGTGAAATAATTATTGCAAGCTATTAAAGTAATCAATAAAAAAATAAAACACTAGTGCGATAGAAATAGTTTAACATATACAACTAGTCTCTTCAGTGCATGAAAATAAAAAGGCCCATTCACTCTGGAACGGACCTTTTTATCTTATCTGATTGTAATAGTACAATTTGACAAATCGTCGATGATCGCTAAAGATTCTACGCGAACGCCTTTTTCTTCTAACAACGTACGCCCCTGTTGAAAGGCTTTTTCGATGATGAATCCCATACCCACTAAATTTGCACCAGATTGTTCAATGAGATCTAACACTCCCACTGCTGCATTACCATAGGCTAAAAAATCATCTACAAAAAGAACATTGTCTTCTGGTGTAAGGAAATCATTGCTGATCACTACGTCATAGGTTCTGTCTTTGGTAAACGAATGAATTTGGGTGTGCAACATATTCTCCATTGTACTGGGCTTCTTTTTCTTGGCGAACACAACAGGTAGATTGAGTAAATATCCTGTCATAATTGCCGGTGCAATTCCACTTGCTTCAATAGTCATAATCTTGTTGACATTGGTAGCAGCAAATCGACGGACAAATTCCACACCAATAGATTTCATTAAAACAGGATCCATTTGGTGATTGATAAAGCTATCTACTTTTAAAATTCCTCCTTCAAAACATCGTCCATCTTGAAGAATACGCTGACGTAATAATTCCATTTTTTGTGTGTTGTTGTCTATGAATAAATAAAGGAGATCGTACTAAATCTCCTTTTGGTAAATATAAATGCGAAGTTATAATAATATCCATACGTTTACAAAATTCACAAACGCATTCTTTCAAAACAAGAGCATGGGATCATTTAGGTCTTCCTATTTCTTGCCCCTTAGTACGACAAATGGTCGAATAACTTTATTCCCTAATTTATCTAGGGTATTTTCGATGTATTGCCAACGTTCAACATGGCTGTAACCGATATTGGTCATGATTCGAATTAACCATTCTGTCCTGTAAAAGTGAAAAACATCTTCCTTAGCAAACGGTTGCTGTTGAGCAAAATCCTCTCGAATATAAGACAATGCTATGCTCCCTCCTGGTTTTAGTACGCGATAAATCTCGGTAAAATACTTCACTGGATCATTCCAAAAATAAACGGTATTTACTGAAAAACAATGATTAAAGACTTTATCAGCATAGGGAAGGACATTTAATTCTTGTGCCAATGTCAAATCAATTTGTTCTTGTGGCAAAGAATCTTTTACCTTAACTGCCATTTCCAACATCAGTGCGGATATTTCAATTCCTGAATACTGAATGTCTGGAGCACTTGAAAAAATATAAGGTAAGTGTTTCCCACTTCCGAATCCAATTTCTAAAACAGCGTCCTTTTGATAAAGTTGCAACCGATCTACTGTTTTGTAAATCATATTGCTATTTGATTTAAACATTACTTCTGCCAACTCCTCTCCTGCCTCTCCTGACGGACATCGCAGTTGATTTGCAACCTCATTTAAATCTAAATTACTCATTCCTTTTAATTTTGCTCAAAGATAACTATTTAGAATGAGTCCACATAACATTCTATCACTTTATTTTCTCTTCTCAACACAAAAAAATGACTGATAAACGAAAAACCCCGAAATGCGATTTCGGGGTTTTCCTAACAAAAATAAACTAACAACTCAATAAAGAACAAATACAAAAAGCTATTTGCCATTCGATTGAATTCAACATATAGAGTGCGACAACTAACCCCTATATACTCTTCTATATTTTTTATCTCAACAAGGCGTATTCAAACTTCGGATATCCACGATCTCCTTTCTCGTTGAAGAAATCTAACATTCTCATTTTATAATAATGTCCTTTGGCATCTTTGATCACATAGAATACATTTTTATATAACACTTTCGCATTAGCCACCTCTCTCCATGTTCCTCCTATAGTAGTAAAATCTTCGGACAATTTACTTTCGTCTACACTTTGTAAATTATACTCTTTGAAAAAGTTTTTATCTCCTTTCGGGATTTCAACTTTATAGGCTTTTACTCCACCATATCTATTTTGCAAGATAAAATCTGAGTATCCATAAGATCCTTTCGGGTCACCTGCTTGATCTACTTTATTTGTAAATACGGTAAAGTTAAGGTCCCATTTTGTTTTACTTGGTTCAACAGTCACTACTCCATTGCTGTCGAAGCTAAAGAAAGTAAAGTTAAATCCTGGTGTTTTAGCAAGTAAGATTTCTTTGTGTGTACTGTCATTCAAATCTGCATATTGCAATAAATAGCCTCCTTGACGTTTTAGGATACGCACTTTTTTCCAACCGCGTTCTTTTCCTGTTACTTCTACTGAACCTGCTTCTACATTTCCTGTTCCAGGTTCAAATCCCAGATTCACTAGATATACATTGTTCTCTGCATCGACATCAGATACACGACCAATTGCTGTTATATCAGGGTCTCCAGATGGATCATCAATATATTCTAAGTTAGCTGGATCAAAAGTACCGATTTTAACAAGCCCTTTCATGCCTTGAATGGTTGCATCTTCGCGAACATCGTCAATAGATTTTGCTCCTTTGATAATTCCAGCAGCCATATAAACAGATCCATTTAGACGTACTCTGAATTCACTTCCACTGTCAAAGGCTAAATCCCAAGAGGTACGCTTTACTTCATACATTGCTTTTCCACCTAAATCTACATACACTTGGTTGGGTTGGGTTGGTCCTCCAACGTTTGGTGCCAAAATTCCTCCCAATGATGTATCAAAACTAATCATCATAACATTATACCCTTGAATCTTTGGTGCTTTTACGTCATAATTTACTTTGACAATATTAAACTGAATGGTTTTATCCATTCGATCGTAAGGGAAAATTAAATTTTCAAAAGTAAACGTAGTACTCTTCGTTCCTTTTACAATGGGAACCATTAATTTATGCTCCACTGCCGCAGGTTGAGTAGCAAAATCTACTCCATATACTGCTTTACTTGGTATCAGTTGAATTTCAATCGATCCATCTCCTTGTGCAATCTCAGAAAATACTAATTCAATGTCTTTTGTCGTTTCTATTTCTCTATACGGAATAGAGGGATCTCCAAAAGCCACAATAAAATCGCGTACATCACTATTTCCATTATTAGAATCTTTCTCACATGAGCTGAAAAAAACAAGTGTTACAATTGCAATAACAAGTTTTCCTAATCTAAAATTCTTCATAATTAAAATCCTAATTTATATTGTAATTTAAAAAAGAAACTCGTTCCATATCCAACGGGTATTGCTGTTGCTCCTCCTGCATGTGCTGTTGCTCCACTAGTCGTTGAGCGAACATCTTTGATGTCAAATAAGTTCCTCACTCCCACTGTTGCATACAACATATTTTTAAAAAACGGTTGTCTCACGCTAAAATCTAACCAAGAATAGCTCTCTTGCTTCCCTTTTACATAATACTCTCCAAATTCATCCGATCCTTTTTTGAATCGTTCTTCCTCTCCATTAAATTTATAATACAGTGAAAAGTTGGTTCCCGTTTTTGCTAAACGGTAATTGATATTGGCTGTTACCTCTGGCGTATACAAAAACTTATCTGTTCCCTTTGGCGCCTCATAAATTTCTTGTGAAACCCCTGACATGGTGAATCCAACACCAAAATCAAATGCATCCCAACTCAACTGGCTCAAAAAGGTAACCCCAATGTTGCGGTATAAATCTGTATTTTCATATACATATTTCAATCCCTCTGGGTTAACCAATTCAATTAAATCAATCTTATCTGATACTTCTAAATAACGTCCTGTTAAACTATTACTCAACTCCATGTTGTTTCCTAGCTTAAAACTCTTTTTTGCATTTAAAAATGCTGTTTTACCTTTTTCAGGATTTAGATTTTCATTTCCTTGTAAATCGTGATTCACATCGACGAAATACGTATATAATTCTTCGTAATTAGGCAAACGAGGAGATGTACCAATAGTACCTCTAATTTCATAATCACCTGGAAGCACATATTTCAAAACTAAACTCAATGCATGTTGACTGTTGAAGGTATTCGATGTCATCAAGCGATACCCTGGGCGTACCATTAATCTCGGCAACACATTAATCTCAGAAGAAGCATAAAAGTCATAACTTCCCAAAGACTTTTTCTGAGGGCTTTCCGCTAATTGTTCAGACATAGCTGAGAAACCATTCGTATAAGCCACTTCGTACCCAACTTGGAACTTAGCCGTTTCTAGCTGTACAAAGTCACTGAACGTACCTCTAGAGAAGAACACCTCTCTACTCTCACTTTTAAAAGAACTTCTATCGTATTTTTCATCGTACATGATGCGATATCTGTACTTATCTGTTTCGCGTTCTTGCTTTTGATAAGAAAAAGACAAATCAAAACGGAATAAATCTTCTAATTTCCCTGATGTATTTAACACGTTAGACCAACGTTTCGTATTTAGAATTCGATCATTTGCCACGGGATTAATTGTTTCAAAAACAGGATCTTCATTTATGTTGAAAAGCTTAGCATAATCTTTCATGCGCTCATCAAAAAATTCGAATTTATAATATACGCGATAGGAATTCTTGTGGTAGTTTAAAAAACCTTTGACATTATTTTGGTTTTTAGGCAACCACTCATGTCCTCTTTTATTTTCGTCTCCATAGTAGGTAAACCCTTCACGGTCGTCATACCAACCTTTAAAATCTGTATGAATATAGGAAAGACTGGCATACAAATTATCATTGATATTATGTCCCATCGTAATCCCTTGGATGTGTTTTCCTTTGTTCTTCCAATCGTATTCGCTCCCTACGGTTTCCTCTTGTACAAAAAAGTTAACGTTCCAATCATGGATATTATTCTTCTTTGTGATGATATTAATAATACCTGTTACGGCATTTGCTCCATAATCAACTCCCATAGCTCCTTCGACAATTTCAATTTGCTCGATATCGTCTAAGTTAATTTGAGTTAGATCGGTATTATTCCCAAAACCTTCATCTGAAATCATGGGTACATTATCGATCAGAATAGTGAAGTACTGTGCGTCAAGACCAAACATTTTTACTGTTGAACGCCCAGTCCCTGCATTAGGAAGGATTGAAATATTCATTACTTGATTCAAAGCATCAGCCAAGGTAACTGCTCCTAAATTTTCAATTCGCTGTCTATTGAGAATAGTTACGTTGTTAACAGCTTTATTGATCGACTGCGGGTTATATTGACCAGAAATTACAATTTCTTCCAATTTTCGCTCCGGTTCTTTGATCGTATCATTTGTTTGAGCAACTACAGTCGAACTTAAAGTAAGTAACGTACCTGTTGCAAGCAGTAGTGAACGTTTCATTTATATGTAAAGTCTTTTATTTAGATAGATTCTTAATTGCAAAGATAACAAAATATATTATTTAAATTGATTTTAAATAATATATTTTTCATAAAAAAAGCGAAGTTAACCACTTCGCTTTTTGATCTATACGTATAACTACTAGTTTCTAGGTAAAAACACCTCTGCCATCATGCAGCGTGCGCTTCCTCCACCACAAGCTTCGATGGTATCCAAGCTACTGTGGAGTATTGTTGCGTGCTTTTCGAGCGTTTTAATCTGTGCGTCAGTTAAGCTATTATACGCCTGTGTAGACATGATTAAATACTTTTGATCGTTTGCACCTAAGATTTGCAACATATTTCCTGCAAAATTATTCACTTGATCTTCCGTGATGAGTACCACTTCTTTTCCAGATTGCTTCAAGTGATTTAAAACAATTTTGCGTTCTTGTTTATCGTCGATTGTATCGGCACAAATAACAGCAAATGTATCACCTAAACACATCATCACATTGGTGTGATAAATGTTTTTACGTTCTCCATCTACAGTTTGGAATGCTTCGAAAATCACAGGATTCATTTCAAAGTCTTCACAAAACTCAATAACTAATCCTTCATCTGCACGTGGAGACAAAGCACAATAAGCGATTTCATTGGTTCTATCCAATAATAAATTTCCTGTTCCTTCTAAGAATAAATCATCTTCTTCTGCAGCGGTATAATCCCATATATCGTTGATTACAAAGCCTTGTTCTTCTAATATATCCAAGATATCTTCGCGTCTTTCTAACCTTCTGTTTTCTGCAAACATCGGATATAAAACAACTTCACCTGATTCGTGGAAAGAAATCCAGTTATTTGGAAAAATACTATCCGGTGTATCTGGATCTACTGTATCATCCACAACTGTAACATTCACCCCTACTGCACGTAATTTTTCTACAAAAGCATCAAATTCTTGTTGCGCTTTTGCATTCACTGTTGCAGGTGTTAAATTATCTAGTACCTTTTGGTAATAATTATTCACAGCTGTTTGCTCATTCATACGAAAAGCAACCGGGCGAATCATCAGAATATTATTTGTTATTTGTTTCATACTATTCGAATTAATCTCTTATTAAAGGTAGTGTAGAGCAACGCAATAAACCTTCTTGCTTGGCAATTTCGGCATAAGGGATCTCTTCCACTGTTATATTGTGACTTCTCAACCAATTATTCAAACGCGTAAAATTCTTTTCAGAAACCACCACGTCAGGAGCGATAGAGAATACATTGGAGTTCATATGATACATTTCTTCTCTAGTTACTTGGAATAGGTTAGCCTCTCCAAAGATATCCACTAAATAGTTGTATTCGCTTTCGTCATAGAATCCCCCTTTGTAGATAATGGCTTTATCTAATCCGACTGGTTGAAAACAACAGTCGAGGTGTAAGGCATTATCACGAGGTTCTACTTTAGATTTTACCAAATCAAAGCTCTTGATTATTTTATTTGGAAACAATTCGCGAATAAATTCAACGCCTAATTCATTTGTACGAGCAGTAATATAGTTGCTGTAATCTGGTCGTTTATAGGATCCGATAAATATATGATCGTTCCACAACATTACATCCCCGCCTTCGAAATGCATTTCCTCTGGTGCGGATATAATATCGCTGGGATTTATTTGGTCTAAAACGTAGTTTATAGCAGCTAATTCTCTATCTCGATCGGGAAGTATATTGGCCTTGATAAATTTATTATCAATTACGAATCCAATGTCTCGAGTAAAAATTTGATTGTAATCTTCGATAATTTCAGGTCGAAAAACCTGTACGTCGTATTTTTTAAAAACTTGATTAAACGCTTCCATTTCGCGAACCATGTCTTCTTCTACAGGATACGTCCCTGCTTTGATATGCTCAAGCGATTTGGGATCGTAGGCTTCTTCTATTGTAGGTGTGGGTCCATTACTAACGGCAGTGCCTAGGACCACAGCCCGCAAACGAGAGGTTTCATTTTTTACATTTAATTGTAACATAAACTGTCATTTTGTACAAATATAATAAAACCTTTTATGTGTTTTGTTTTTTTGTGCGCTTTGTGTGTTGCACGGTTTACCTCACCTAGTTTGTATTGGTTTTAGTGTTCGATGAATCTTCAATTTGTACGTTGAATTTTGCTCGGTTTGCTCTTTGCGAAGTTTATTCGTTGTAAAATTGAATTTTCAACTGATCACCATTCACCATTCACCATTCACTAATTCGTAAACAAAAAAAGGAGATGAATATTCATCTCCTTTTTTTGTTATTTTCTTTCGTTCATTGGAACGAAATCTCTTAAAGCTTCTCCAACGTACAATTGACGTGGACGTCCGATTGGTTCTTTATTGATACGCATTTCTTTCCATTGTGCGATCCAACCTGGTAAACGACCGATAGCAAACATTACAGTAAACATTTCTGTTGGGATACCTAATGCTCTATAGATAATTCCAGAGTAGAAATCTACGTTTGGATATAAGTGACGATCTACAAAGTAAGGATCTTTTAAAGCTGCTGCTTCTAATTGTTTAGCGATATCTAAAACAGGATCATCTACTCCCAATTTAGCTAACACTTCATCAGCTGCTTTTTTAATGATACGCGCTCTTGGATCGAAATTTTTGTATACGCGGTGACCGAATCCCATTAATCTAAATGGATCATCTTTGTCTTTTGCTTTGTTGATGTATTTTTCAACATCTCCACCGTCATTTTGAATCGCTTCTAACATTTCAAGTACGGCTTGGTTAGCACCACCGTGAAGTGGTCCCCATAGTGCAGAAACACCCGCTGAAATTGAAGCGAATAAACCTGCATGTGAAGAACCTACCATTCTCACCGTAGCAGTCGAACAGTTTTGTTCGTGATCTGCGTGTAAGATGAATAATTTATCAACCGCATTTTTAATAATTGGGTCGATTTCATACGGTTCTGTTGGTAAGGCAAACATCAAATTCATGAAGTTATCTACATAACTTTTTGTGTTATTGTAGTAATTTAATGGATATCCTTTTGCTTTTCTATACGTCCAAGTTGCAATAACTAAGAACTTACTCATTGTTTTACAAACAGCTTCATATAAACTCTTCTCACAATCCGCATCGACTACTTTTGGATTAAAAGCAGTTAAAGCACTTGTCAAAGAAGCTAAAACTCCCATTGGGTGAGCTGTTTTCGGGAAACCGTCAATGATATTCTTCATTTCTTCGTTTACCAAAGAGTATTTGCGAATATCTTTTTCAAACTGAGTTAATTGCTCTTGTGTAGGTAACTCTCCGAAAATAATCAAATAAGAAACTTCTAAAAAGTTAGATTTAGCAGCAAGGTCCTCGATTGAATAGCCTCTATATCTTAAAATTCCTTGTTCCCCATCTAAGAAAGTAATTGCACTTTGGCATGAACCAGAATTCTTGTATCCTGGATCTAAAGTGATAGCCCCTGTTAATGCACGTAATTTTAAGATATCAATTGCTACTTCGTTTTCAGTACCAACTAATACTGGTAGTTCGTGTCTTTGACCATCAACTTCTATAAAAGCTGTTTTAGACATATTGTTATTTTTTATTTTTCTTTACTTTTTATTTACATAATCAAAAACACCTAAAATGTTTTTTTGCAGTTGGAAAGATAGGAAATATTATGCTTACATACAACAGATAAAAGCTAATAATAATCATTGATTCACAACATTTTCGATACAATTTCTATAAAGGTATATTGTTATAAACAATTGTATTTCAATCTACAATATACTATTAAAAAAATAATAAATAATCATTTTTTTTACAAAAAAACCCCCAACTTGTCAAGTTGGGGGTTTTTTATTAATTTGATAAAATTATTTGATTTTAAACGCTTTTTCTTGTGGATAATACGCTACATCACCTAATTCTTCCTCAATACGAAGCAATTGGTTGTATTTTGCCATACGATCTGAACGCGAAGCAGAACCTGTTTTAATTTGCCCACAGTTTAAGGCCACAGCTAAATCTGCAATCGTACTATCTTCTGTTTCTCCAGAACGGTGAGACATCACTGAAGTATAGCCTGCATTTTTTGCCATATTAACTGCTGCAATAGTTTCAGTTAATGTTCCGATTTGATTTACTTTAATCAAAATAGAGTTTCCAATTCCTTCATTGATTCCTCTTTCTAAACGCGTCACATTTGTAACGAATAAATCATCTCCAACTAATTGTACTTTATCTCCAATTTTTTCTGTTAAGTATTTCCATCCTTCCCAATCATCCTCTTGCATTCCGTCCTCTATTGAGATAATAGGGTATTTTGCAGCTAATTCTGCTAAATAATCCGCTTGTTCTTTCGATGTGCGAACTTTCCCTAAGTCTCCTTCGAATTTAGTGTAATCATAAGATCCGTTTACATAAAATTCTGATGCAGCACAATCTAAAGCTAACATGATTTCATCACCGAAGCGGTATCCAGCATTCTCAACAGCCACTTTAATCGAATCCAATGCGTCTTCCGTTCCTTTTAATGTAGGAGCAAATCCTCCTTCATCCCCAACAGCCGTACTTAATTGTCTGTCGTGTAATACTTTTTTTAAGTGGTGAAAAATTTCTGTTCCCATTTGCATGGCATGAGAAAAAGTAATTGCCTTCACTGGCATGATCATAAACTCTTGAAATGCAATAGGCGCATCAGAGTGTGATCCCCCATTGATAATATTCATCATTGGTACAGGTAGTGTATTCGCTGATACGCCTCCTACATAACGGTATAAAGGCATTCCAAGTTCTTCAGCTGCTGCTTTAGCCAAAGCTAAAGAAACACCTAGAATAGCATTGGCTCCTAAATTCCCTTTATTTGGGGTACCATCTAGATCAATCATCAATTGATCGATATAGTTTTGCTCAAATACGCTTAAACCAACAATATGCTCTGCAATAATTGTATTTACGTTTTCAACCGCTTTTAAAACGCCTTTACCCATAAAAGCTTGCCCACCATCTCTCAATTCGACAGCTTCGTGTTCTCCTGTAGATGCTCCAGATGGAACTGCAGCTCTACCTAAACTACCATTACTAGTAATTACATCCACTTCAACAGTTGGATTACCTCTAGAATCTAAAATTTGACGTGCGTGAACGCTTAAAATTGTACTCATAATCAAAGTTGTGTATTAGAATTCGGTCGTTAACCGCATCTTGCATTTAGTTGCTGACCTTTGTGTTGTGTAATTTTTACTTTTTCAAAGTTATTTTTATCCTATACCGGAGTTTTCTTATTTTTTAGCCATATTCGCAACGAAGTCGTCGAATAAGTATCTTGAATCGTGTGGCCCTGGACTAGATTCTGGGTGATATTGCACTGAGAAAACAGCTTTGTTTTTCATGCGAACTCCAGCTACAGTTCCATCATTCAAATGTAAATGTGAGATTTCAAGTGTAGGATGGTCAGTCAATGCTTCTTTGCTTACAGCAAATCCATGGTTTTGAGACGTGATCTCGCCTTTACCTGTAAATACATTCATCACAGGGTGATTCACTCCTCTGTGTCCACTAAACATTTTGTATGTACCTACACCTTGAGATAGACAAATCAATTGATGTCCTAAACAAATACCAAAAACAGGTAAACTTCCTTCTACGACTTCTTTTACTACAGCTAAAACGCCTTTATCAGCTAAAGCTTGTGGATCACCAGGTCCATTAGACAAGAAGATCCCGTTTGGTTCAAAAGAAAGCAAATCTTTATACGTGCTATTATAAGGGAACACTTTGATATAGCAATCGCGTTCAGCCAAGCAGCGCAGAATATTTGTTTTAATTCCCAAGTCTAGTACAGCCACGCGGTACTTACTGTCAGGGTTACCGAAAAAATAAGGTTCTTTCGTAGAAACCACAGAAGAAAGTTCTAATCCTTCCATCGAAGGCACTGCGTTCAACAAGGCTTTTAATTCTTCTACGGTTTTACCATCTGTACTTAATACAGCATTCATTGCGCCATTATCGCGGATATAAGCAGTTAACGCACGAGTATCTACGTCAGAGATAGCCACTAATTGATGTGCCTCAAAATAATCATAAAGACTTCCATCTGCATCAGGACGTGAATATTCGTAGCTAAAGTTCTTACATACTAAACCTGCGATTTTAATTCCATCTGAATCTACTTCATCTGCATTAACGCCATAGTTTCCGATGTGTGGATTCGTTGCCAACATGATTTGTCCATAATACGACGGATCAGTAAAGACTTCTTGATACCCTGTCATTCCCGTATTAAAGCAAATTTCGCCAAAAGCCGTTCCTTTAATACCAATTGATTTACCATAAAAAACGGTGCCATCAGCTAAAACAATGATACCGTCTTCTTTTCTTTTATATTCCATGTGTAAGTTGTATTGTAGTGATGCAAAAATAAAGCAAAAAAAAGGACATTCTAAAAAGAATGTCCTTTTAATTTTATAATGAAAACATATGTAATGAATTATTATTCATTTGTTTCTGTTTCAGTTGTAGTAGCTTCAGCTTGAGGAGCTTCAACAGTTTCAGCTTTCTTCTTCCCTCTACGAGTCGTTTTCTTCGCTTCTTTTTTCGCTACATTGTAGATTTCGTTGAAGTCAACGAATTCAATCATAGCCATATCAGCGTTATCTCCTAAACGGTTACCTAACTTGATGATACGAGTGTATCCACCTGGACGATCACCAACTTTTTGAGCAACCTCTCTGAACAATTCAGTAACAGCTTCTTTGCTTCT
>JASLHL010000296.1 GCA_030152225.1 Flavobacterium sp.
TATGTTGAAAAAGACCAAGCAATTGCTGAGGTTGATTCAGATAAAGCAACATTAGAATTGCCTGCAGAAGCAAGTGGAATCATTACTTTAAAAGCAGAGGAAGGTGACGCAGTGGCTGTAGGTCAAGTAGTTTGTTTAATCGATACTAGTGCTGCAAAACCAGCTGGGGGTTCTTCTACTGAGGCTAAGCCTGCAGCTGAAGCTCCAAAGGCTGAGGCTCCAAAAGCAGAACCAGTTCAAGCACCTGCAGCGACTACTTACGCAACAGGAACAGCTTCTCCAGCGGCTAAAAAGATACTAGATGAGAAAAATATTGATGCTGCTACTGTTTCTGGAACAGGAAAAGATGGTAGAATCACTAAAGAAGATGCTTTAAACGCGAAACATGCTATGGGAACACCAACAGGAGGACCTAGAGGTGAAGAGCGTAAAAAAATGTCTATGTTACGTCGTAAAGTAGCAGAACGTTTAGTTGAAGCTAAAAATACAACGGCAATGTTAACTACGTTCAACGAGGTGAACTTGACGAATGTAAACAAATTGAGAAGCGAATATAAAGATGCTTTCAAAGCTAAACACGGTGTTGGTTTAGGTTTTATGTCTTTCTTTACAAAAGCTGTAACACGCGCTTTGGAATTATATCCAGACGTGAATTCAATGATCGACGGACAAGAGCAAATTAAATATGACTTCTGTGATATTTCAATTGCTGTATCAGGGCCAAAAGGGCTAATGGTACCTGTTGTTCGCAATGCTGAATTATTGTCTTTCCGCGGAATTGAAGCTGAAATCAAACGCTTAGCGACAAGAGCTCGTGATGGACAAATTACTGTAGATGAAATGACAGGAGGTACATTTACAATCACAAATGGTGGTGTATTTGGATCAATGTTATCAACGCCAATTATCAACCCTCCACAATCTGGAATCTTGGGAATGCACAACATCATTGAGCGTCCAATTGCAGTAAATGGAAAAGTTGAAATTCACCCAATGATGTACGTAGCCTTGTCGTATGACCACCGTATCATCGACGGACGTGAGTCAGTTGGATTCTTAGTAGCAATCAAAGAAGCGCTAGAAAACCCAACAGAATTACTATTGGATAATAATCCTAAAAAAGCATTTGAACTTTAATATAAAAAAAGCAACTCGAAAGAGTTGCTTTTTTTTTGGAGATGGGAGATTGGAAATGGGAGATTGGAAATGGGAGAAGGTGTCAACCGTAAACAAAATAACGTATCTTTGTTCCTTAAAACACTAGACCATGTCGAAAGAAACGAAAAAAGGAATATACAGAGGTATCATTGAAAAGGACGAATTAGGAAACTATTTTTGTGGTCCTTACTTACTCGATTACCAATATACAGAGGCTCAATTTAAGTTAGGAGATAAGATTAGTATCAAAACGGTTATTGCTAATCCAAGTGGAAAGAGTAGAACCGCTTATCCAATGAAATCAATGAAATTTTTCTTGTCAGAAGAAGAGTAGTCAAGGAATAGAAGAAAATAAAAAAAGGTATGATAGCGAATCATGCCTTTTTTTATGGGGTTAAAACAGCTAAAAAGGGCGAGTGAAAAGGAGATAATTCGGTAAAATAGCACTACATTGTCTGCTGGCTTTACGCGAAGTTTGCTTTGCACTTTTGGTCTCGTAGAGCGTTTTATTGACGATTTTATATGCGCAACTATTATACGATATTAGAGGTTCCTCCAACTGCAAGTTCGAGTGAGATTAAACAAGCCTTTCGACGTTTATCAAAGCTGTATCACCCCGATATGAATCAGGGTAGTACGCGTTATCAAGATCGATTGGCTGAGGTAATCCATGCTTATGAAGTTTTGGGGAATGAAACGCAGCGAAAAAGCTACGATTTCTCATTGCTTCAATCAACTTCTTATCGTTCGTATAGCGATCAAAATACTTCAAGTTCACAGCCAACCCAAGCTTGGCAAACAAGCTATAACCAACCAGTCATTGTCGATTTTTCTTGTAGTCAAACTTACTTCTTTATTGGTGATATTCTCGAAATTAGTTGGGCGTGTCAAAATGCCGATCGCATTCGTCTCTATCCTTTGGGGTATATGAGTGAACTAAAGGGAAAAATACGCTATCACGTGAAAGATTTTAGCGGTAAACAGCTGTATCTTGAACTCATCGTTTACCATAATAATAACGCCCAGCCAGTCAAACAGCATTTGATTCTGTCTCATGGTCGGTATAAAACATTTACCGATGCGGATGCATTGGAAACACCCGTAGACTATGTACCTATATTTCCGTGGTTTATTGGTTTTGTGGCACCGTTGGGACGCAGTTCGCGCAAAGATTTTGCCCTTCGTTCGGGAGCTATGTTGCTCGTGTTTTTATGGGTATATGGCTATCACGCTATTAATGATAATGAAGAATTGTACTATTTAGTCTGTACCATGCTCATCTATGCTTTGGTTATTAGTGCAGCCAGGCGCATTCACGATGTCAATCGATCGGGTTTTCTTTCTTTGTTATTGTTAATTCCCTACTTGAATGTGGTTATTTTTGTTATTCTCCTTCTGTTGAAAGGTGAAGAAGCTCCCAATAAACATGGGCGTAAACCCAAAAAATAGGAGGGAAAAGTAAGGGAGTGGAGGATATATTTTTCGTTTTCTTTTTAGAGAAACTCGTTGGACAGTAACGTTTTTTTTAGCTTATATTTGTAGTTAATAATGTTCAAATCATATTTTGAGATGAGTTCTTTGTATTATATCGACAGAACAGATACTCGTTTGGAAGATGTTATGTTTTCTGAAACAGTAGCAAGAGAAATCGAAGCGTTCTTGAAGGAGTATAGGTATCGTGAAATATTGACGAAATACAACCTTCCTGTTAGTAATAAAATTTTGTTATACGGCAAAACAGGGTGCGGTAAAACAATGACAGCCAAAGCCATTGCCAAGCAATTGGATAAGAAGTTGATCATTGTCAATTTGGCGACTATTGTTTCCTCTAAATTGGGTGAGACTGCCAAGAATATTGAGAGTTTGTTTAAGGAAATTCAATATGAGAGTGCCGTTTTGTTTTTTGATGAATTTGATTCTTTAGGTCAAATTCGCGATTATGACAATAAGGACAATAGTGAGATGAAACGCGTGGTAAATGCTATCTTACAATTGATCGACAATTTCCCACAAAAATCAATTTTAATTGCCGCAACGAATCAAATTCAAATGATTGATGAGGCATTAGTGCGTCGATTCGAATTGAAATTAGAGTATACTGCACCAGAAAAAGAAGCGTTAGACTTGTATTATGATAAGATGTTGGCCGTTTATCCTGAAGAATACGCCAAGGTGGAACGTTTGTATGATGTTTCCTATGCAGAAGCTAAAACTCATATCTTTCGTACAGTAAAGAACAATATTATTACAAGCCAGATAGAATTAGAAAATTAGTAAAGAAACAAAAGATTAGAATATATGATGAAATGGGAAAAGTTACTGTCTTTAAAAAAGCACGGTGACACCTTTGTACGTAATCGTTTAGATGAAAGTCAAACGAGAATTGGTTTTGAAGTAGACTATGATCGCATTATTTTCTCCTCGCCTTTTCGCAGTTTGCAAGATAAAACACAAGTGATCCCTTTATCAAAAACCGATTTTGTTCACACCCGATTAACGCATAGTTTAGAAGTCTCCGTAGTAGGTCGTTCACTAGGTCGAAATGTTGGAGAAAAATTACTGAAGAAATATGTGTTTTTAGCTGAAGAATACGGGTATACCGTCAATGATTTTGGCGCTATTGTCGCTGCCGCTTCTCTGGCACATGACATTGGAAATCCTCCTTTTGGTCATTCAGGAGAAAAGGCTATTGGCGATTTTTTTAGCCGTGGAAAAGGCTTAGGGTTTAAAGAGCAATTGACTGAAAAAGAATGGCAAGATTTAATCGACTTTGAGGGAAATGCCAATGGCTTCTCTATTCTGACTAAATCCCGTCCAGGAATCGAAGGTGGTTTGCGTATTTCCTATGCGACTTTAGGTGCTTTCATGAAGTATCCAAAAGAGAGCTTGCCTAAAAAACCGACACGCGATATCTCAGATAAGAAGTATGGCTTTTTTCAAGGAGATAAAGAAGCGTTTATTGACGTAGCCTCTGAATTGGGTATGATCATGAAAGACGATCGCGTTGAGACTGCTTTTTACCGCCATCCTTTGGCGTATTTGGTTGAAGCAGCCGATGATATTTGTTATACGATTACCGATTTTGAAGATGGAATTAACTTAGGTTGGATTCCAGAAGAGCACGCCTTAGAGTTCTTGATTATGATTGTGCAAAATAGCATCAATACACAAAAGTATTCTCAATTGAATTCCAAAGAAGATCGTGTGAGCTATTTACGCGCCTTGGCGATCGGTAGTTTAATTGACGATGTAACGCGTTTGTTTATTGAGAATGAAGAGAAGATATTAGCGGGCGATTATCCTTTTGCCTTAACAGAGAAATGTTCGTATATCGCTCAAATGAAAGATATCTTAGCGGTAAGTATTAATAACGTATACCAGAGCAAAGAAGTAATTGAAAAGGAAATCATAGGGTATCAAGTAATAGAAACGCTCTTGGAGCGCTTTATAACGGCTACAAATAACCGTTATTATGGTGAAGACAACCACTATGATGGATTAATTCTCAAGTTGCTACCGGAACGTTATATTATAGAAAGCGATAGCCTGTATGAACGATTGATGAGTATCTGTCATTTTGTTTCTATGTTGACTGATGGTAAAGCACTGGAATTATATCATACAATAAAAGTAACCAAATAAAAAAAAGGCATTTGAAATTAATTTCAAATGCCTTTTTTCATTATTTAAACAAATATGGAAATGCGATTATTTTTTAGTTGTTGGAATCCAAACGTGTGAGTACACCATCATTCCACCATCCCACATTTTCATTGCGTCTGGTGCTGCAATGTTTTTCGCTTGTTCTAACGTTGTTCCAAGAGCGTCACCTTTACTAGCTGCAATTGAACCTTCTCCGTGTTTTGTAGCGATTGCAAAAGTAGCTTTGTTGTCTTGGTTTTTGTAATCTCTTACATATAATGTCAAGAATTGTCCAGCTCTTCCGTCGTAGTATCCTTCAGCAGTTAGGATTTCGTAAATGATTTGCCCTTTAGCTTCGTCAGTAAATACGCGTTTCATTTCGATTTTTCCTCCTTCAGTGAATGTTCCTGTTCCTCTGAAATCTCCCATGAAGATAAAAGCTTCACCATTTTCTCCGATGTGGAACTCATATTGTCCCATATCATTTCCGTTTACTTTGATGATCGCTGATAAGTATGTTCCATCTAATTCTGCAAATGCAGGTGTAGTTTCACCACCATCTGTACCTTCTTTTGTATAGGTAGAGAATCTAGCTCCTGTTAATTCTGATGCTAATGCAAATTCAGCTTCAGCTTTTGTTTTAGCGTCTGCTTCACCAAAAGTTAAACGCGCTACATCTACTGTGTTCTCCGTAATATCCTTTAATTGAGCTACAAAGAAAGATCCTGCTTTGTCACCTGTACCTTCTAATAAGATTTTGTTGGTATTGGTGTTGTGCTGTAATACTTTCATATCGTAAGCGCCATTGAAGTTTACTACTGTATTAGAGAAATCGTAGTAGTATGTATGTCCTTGTTGAGTGAAAATGTATTTTCCTTGTACAGGTAAATTGATTTTTACTGGCTCTTCACCCCCTGATTTCGTCAATTTTAACCAGCTAAATTTGTTGTTTGCGTGGTCTGGAGTTCCATTTCCACTTGGAGGGAAAGCTGCATCGATTGCTTCAATTTCTGATGCGTATGAGTAGTCAATATTAATATCTAATGATACTCCGTCTTTAATATTACGCAAGAAAAAAGCTTTGTATTCGCTCTCTTTTACGTGTTTAGAAACAACTTTTAAAACGTTGTCTTTATTCTTGTAAATTTTGATGATATTATAAGTATCATCTTCTTGTCCGCTTCCTGCCATTAATGACATTTGCATCGCAATTGATTTCTTTTTAAACTCAAATGGAATTGGGTTTCCAGCATGCGCATAGGCATAAGTTCCTTCAAATGGCAATTCTGAACCAACTTCAGTTTGTCCATTGTTGTTGTTTTCGTTTCTGATTACGTCATCATCACTAGAACAACTAGTAGTCCCTACAGCAAATAATGCCATAATTGCAAAAGCAGATAAGAGTTTAGTTACTTTCATCATGAGTAGATTATTATTATGTTTTTAGTTATAATTTAATTTAGACCAAAAATAAATAAGAAAAATGACATGTGCAATATTATTTTTATTTTTTCTAAATAAGAATAGTAGAAAGAAGGGAAATGGGAAATGGGAGATGGGTAAGTGGTGAGTGGTGAAATGAATAAAAAGAAGAATTCTTTGTTCGGCTTGTTCTTTGTGGTTAAAGGTTTACTAGGATATTGTAGGGCTCATTGCCCATTTCTCCTTTCCAATAAAAAAAGGTACTGTGAAATTTCACAGTACCTTTTTTTATTTTGTAATCATTGTATCTGTATTGACAGATAACTTAGATTCTTAAGCTTCAAATGGAACGATAGAAACGTAAGACTTGTTGTCTTTTTTCTTTTGGAATTTAACAACACCGTCAACTTTAGCATGTAAAGTATGGTCTTTTCCCATATAAACGTTTTCACCAGGATTATGCTTAGAACCTCTTTGTCTTACAAGGATGTT
>JASLHL010000115.1 GCA_030152225.1 Flavobacterium sp.
AGTAATTTTAGGCTTATATGGGAGGATTTTTTTGTGAATGGTGAGTGGGAAATGGTGAATGGTGAATGGTGAATGGTGAGTGGTGAGTGGTGAGTGGTGAAGAAATGAGTGAAGGGAAATGGGAGAAGTCTAAAAAAGAAGAAAGACTCCTTTAGCCCCCTCTTTCATTTTTCTCCTAGTTTTGCACGTTACATGCTTCTTCCTTTTTTAAGCGTCAGACCTCGTAACTAGCTTTACTATTCCGCTGGAGACAAAACTAAAAAAGCAGAAAAACAAGGACAATCTCCTCCGTTCTCTTCCCCTTATGGGCCAAATACGGTGTTTTTTCCTTTCTTTTTCAAATTAAACAACCTCAATCAATTGAATTTCAGTATTTTGATATGGTTTAATGGAGTGCTTGTAAAGGGTTTGTTTAGGGTAAGTTAATACCAACAAGGGTTTAAGGCCTTTTTACCAATGTTTCCCCTTACAATCCCCTTACAATCCCCTTACAATCCCCTTACAATCCCTTTTGTAGAATAAAACTTTTTTCACAGCCATTCCTCCCTGTATCGCTATCCTTATGGTCTCCTAAAATTGAGGTAAAAATGGCTTCTGCACTCCAGTCATCTACTTCTGATTCATCTTTCGGATATCCTTCAACTACTTGACTAGGTTTACCCTTAGAAGATGAGAACTGGTCGAAATTGAAGTTGGACGAATGGCTCTTGCGTCTAATCTAAGAAAATGTTCTGTTTTATATAAAACAAAAGAGAGTGACCTTTTGGGACACCCTCTTTTTCTATTTTACGTATTATGCATCACGCATAAAACTATTTCTTTTCAACCTCTTCGAAATCAATGTATTCGCCAACAACTTTTGTTGATCGAGGAAATTTATCTTTCCCTGTTGACGTATTCTGATTGTTAAAATCAGGTTCCTCTTGTGCTGTTCTATTTTGTTGATAAAAATCTTGCTGTTGCTGTTGAAAATTTCGTTCTACTTTTTTTGCCATTTTATAGACAAAAAGTGGAAATAAATAACGCATCGCAAATTTAAAAGCATAATAGATCACCACAATGATGACTAATGTTCTTAAAAAACTTCCAAATGATGCTATATCCATACTTTACCTTTTTTTCAAAAATAACAATTTTTTCAATCATCTAGCCTTGCTAATTCTTAAATAATTGATAAATTAACCTAGTCTTTTTCTGCCTTCCACGCTTTATAGCCTCCTACCAACTCTATGACCTGAAATCCTGCATCTTGCATTTTTTTCGCAGCTGCGGCACTGCGTTTTCCTGATTGACAAAAGATATAAACCGGTTGTGTTACATCTAATTTTGTGATTTTTGTATCAAAGTCATCGCCCAAAAAATTTATATTGATGGCATTAAAAATAGTGCCCTCTTGATATTCCTTTGGGGTTCTCACGTCAATGAGTTGTACTTTTTTTGCGGTAATCTGCTTTTCAAATGCCACGGGATCCACCAATTCTTTCGCATTAACCTCTTGAGCATTACCCTTAAAAAAAGACAACATTACTAATGTAGCTGTTAAAATAATATTTTTCATCGTATATTTCATCTAAATATTTTTAATCAAGTGACAAATATCAGGATTACTATTCCTTATTCCTGTTACATTTGTTACAAATATACGAAAAATGGCTACCCCTCTAATTCAAAAATACAATGTACCTGGTCCGCGATACACGAGTTATCCTACGGTTCCCTATTGGGATGAAACGAGTTTTTCTCGTGATAAATGGCTAAAAAGTGTCAAAGAGACCTTTGATCAAACCAATCAAAGCGAAGGTATCAGTTTATATATTCACTTGCCGTACTGTGAGAGTCTGTGTACGTTTTGTGGATGTCACAAGCACATTACCAAGCGTCATGAAGTGGAGATTCCCTATATACAAGCGGTATTAAAAGAATGGGCCTTGTACTGCGCCTTGTTAGAAGACAAGCCTCGAATCAAAGAGATACACCTAGGTGGAGGCACTCCTACTTTTTTCACTCCTAAACATTTACAAACCTTAATTGAGGGAATCTTAGCTCGTGGTGAGAAAGCAGAGCAGTATGAATTCAGTTTTGAAGGACATCCAAATAATACAACAAGAGAGCATTTGCAAACTTTATACAACCTCGGTTTTCGAAGAGTTAGCTTTGGCGTACAAGATTATAATCGCGAGATACAAAAGGCCATAAATCGTAATCAAACGTTTCACGATGTCGCTAAAGTAACTCTTTGGGCCAAGGAAATGGGGTATACCTCTATTTCACATGATATTATTTTTGGCTTGCCTTTCCAAACCATTGATCACGTTGTGGACACCATTGAAAAAACCAAATCACTATCTCCAGATCGCTTGGCTTTTTACAGCTATGCGCATGTACCTTGGATTAAAGGCAATGGACAACGCGGGTTTAAGGATGAGGATGTACCTAAAGATGAGGAAAAGAGAAAGCTCTATGAAATAGGCAAAAACCTTTTAGAAGAAAAAGGGTATATTGAAATTGGTATGGATCACTTTGCACTTAAAACAGACAGCTTGTACAAAGCGATGAATACCAACAGTATTCACCGTAATTTCATGGGGTATACATCATCTAAAACCGATGTTATGATCGGATTAGGAGTTTCTTCAATTAGTGATAGTTGGACCGCTTTTGCTCAAAATGAGAAAAACATTGAGGCTTACTATGCTTTACTGGAAAAAAACGAAATTCCCGTAGTCAAAGGTCACATTTTAAATGAAGAAGATTTGATAATTAGAAAACATATCCTACATTTAATGTGCGATCTAAAAACAGATTTGTCCAGCGATTTGCATTTAATTGATTTCGACCCTATCTTGGAAGAACTGAAAGAAATGGAAAAGGACCAATTAATCACCATCAACGATCACGTCATTACGGTGAACAAATTGGGACGTGCTTTTGTTCGCAACATCTGTATGGCGTTGGATTTGCGTTTACAACGCAACAAACCAGACCGCGCTTTATTTTCTATGACGATTTAATTTTACTAGTATGAATAAAAAATTCGAAAAAATCACCACCTATCTTGTTCTTTTTCTGTTAGTTTACGGAATCTATCAGTTAGATATCGAACACCTTTGGTCGATACAAGTGAATTGGTTTTCATTTCTAGCCTTTTTAATTTTCTTGTGCTACTTGGTGTTTTCCTTAAAAAAAGCAGCCAAGCAGCAGGATATGCAAAAATAAAAATAGTGCTAAACGCAAACAAATCTATATTCAACCTAAAATACCGATAAAAAAAGGAGCGCTTTTGAGCGCTCCTTTTTTTATCTATTTAATACCATTCCATTAAAGATATTCCTACCCCTATTGTCGTTTGATTCCAATTGTAGTCAATCAAGGACTCTCCATACCCATTGTTGATTACAAAAAAAGCCTTTAAGTTATTCTTAATGGGATACGTATAGGTAAATTCGTGAAATCCTTTGTAATGGTCATTCAAGCGCATATTATTTCGCATCATAAACGTAAAAACTTGCCCATTGCGTTGATACGCAACTGTTAGCTCCCCTTTTCCATAGTATTCGGTAATGCTTGCATTATCATCACTTTTGTTTTTCTCTTTCAATCGCATCCAAGGTTTAACCATAAAAGTCCAATCCTTATACTCCATCCCTAGGTGAAAAACCAAGCGGTTCCAACTTCTGGAAGTAGGTTCACTCTTTCCATTCGATTGGTGATTAAACGCCAATCCAGCCATTTTGAATTTTAAATTATGCAAGGACAAATCCAATGGATAATTAAAAATCACTTCTGGCTCATAGTTCAACTCGCGAAAGGGCCTTGAAACTTTTTCGTTATACGCTTGCCAATTCGCCGTTTGCGTAAAAGCCAACCAGATATCCCCTTTGCCAAATAAAAGTCCCTCTACTATTTTAGTTTTAAAACTTAGCTGGAAGCGGATTTCCGTTTCATTATAATCAATGGCATCGGGTCTTCCCATATGTTCACTGTAGCTAAACGGCTGATCATTGGGCCGATTAGACCAGCGAACTGGCAATACATAGATCGGCTTATACGGAGAAATCGTAAATGTTTTTCCCTTTGCTGCTGGATCTAAATCCCATCGTTCAGACAAGGAGTGAATTTCTTCATTGTCGAATAAATTGTCTTTTGATGGGGATTGCGCATAAGCACCACAAGAAGTGATCAGGGCTAATCCTAAAATTTGTCTAAACGTTTTCTCCTTCATATACTTTGCCTATTATTTATTTGCTTTTTACCCTTAGGCGTCCCTTTAATCACGATCTAAAACAAACTACTTTGACCATCCTCATCAATATTGACATCGGGTAGGTTTTCCAACTCGTAATTTGTTGTTTCTTCTTCCACTTCCTCTTCTTCTTCATAAGGCAATGATTCCAAATGGTCAATTTGCTTCACCTTATCCGCAGTGAGTTGATTACCTAAAGCTTTAATTCCCTTAATCGTTATAAACTGCTCTAAATCAATAACTAAATTTTCTTTTTGCACTCCTTTTACCTTAGCAAAAACAACCTCTACTACTGGACGATAATCGGTAGAAATCAATTCTAATTTTGAGTTTTCGTGTTCAGAAATAAAGCTATCTTCCCTATTTTCATTCTCAACCATAAAGCGTTTTACATAGTATCTCGCTTTTTCTCCATCGTAATAAATAGCAGAAACAGGTTTCGTTGATTTCCACTTTTCCAAGACGATCATATCCTCTTCAAAATGCGTAGTCAATTCCGGAACTACTGTTTTAATCTTTCCGCTTTGGGTAATGATCATCAAGCGATCTTCTGGTTTGAATTCGCCCAAGAGCTCTCCTCTACCTTCTACGTTTAATCGTCTAACCGTATCATCATACCAGATTTTACGCGGACGCAAAGTTGAGATTCCCTTTTCTTTCAATTCGATTTTCTTGATGGCGTATTTTGTTACTAAATTTCCTTTAGCAATTCGTCCTTTTATCAATAAATCGGCAAAATCAAGATCAAATTTCAGCTTTTTCACGTTGCTCAATTGGCGCAATAAAATGGTCACAACCTCTGCTTCACCATTTGGATTTGCAGAGAAATACAACACCTGTGATCCTGTGTTTCCCTGTGTTAAATCATATACTTTATCACGGGTAATGCTCATCACGTTAAAGCGCTTAATATAGGAAGGTCCTGATTTTCCATCGCGGTAAATCAAGTTATAAATGGTGCGTTTGTCATTTTTGGCAAATACATCAATGTGAATAATATCCTTACCGACAAAGCGCTTCTCTTCTACTTTAGAAATCACCATAGATCCATCGCGTAGGAAAACGATAATATCGTCAATATCCGAACAGTCGCAAACATATTCATCTTTGCGCAAGGAAGTTCCAAAGAAGCCCTCCTGTCTATTGACATACAACTTGGTATTGCGCAAGACCACTTTAGTCGCTTCAATCGTATCAAAGCTTCTCAACTCTGTTTTGCGCTCTCTTCCTTTACCGTATTTTTCTTTCAAACTAGTGAAATACTTAATAGCAAAATCAACAAGGTGTTCCAAGTTGTATTTTACTTTTTCGATATCTGCTTCTAGTGCTTCGATCAACTGATTGGCTTTATCGATGTCAAAACGAGAAATACGCTTGATTCGAATTTCTGTCAGTTTGATGATATCTTCTTGTGTAACGGCTCTTTTCAGGTTGACAACGAACGGTTTAAGTCCTTCGTCAATCGCCTTAAGAACGCCTTCCCATGTTTCTTCTTCTTCAATGGCACGGTAGATTCTATTTTCAATAAAAATGCGTTCTAACGAGAGGAAATGCCATCTTTCTTCCAGCTCTTGTAGTTCAATTTCCAGCTCTTGTCTCAGCAAGTCAACCGTTTGATGTGTTGAACGTCTCAGCATCTCAGAAACGCCGATGAAGAGTGGCTTATTATCTTGAATAATACACGCCAAAGGCGCAATTGACGTTTCACAAGCAGTAAATGCATAGAGGGCGTCAATCGTTTTATCTGGCGATGTTCCTGGTGGTAGGTGAATTAAAATTTCAACACTAGCCGCGGTATTATCCTCAATTTTTCTAATTTTCAGTTTTCCTTTTTCATTGGCTTTTAAGATACTATCGATCAAAGAAGTCGTAGTTGTTGAAAAAGGAATTTGCGTAATAACCAATGTATTCTTATCCATCTGAGATATGCGCGCACGTACACGTACACGTCCACCTCTCAACCCATCGTTATAAGCAGATACATCAGCAATTCCCTCCGTAGGGAAATCAGGATATAAGGTAAAAGGTTTTCCTTTTAATATTTTGACTGAAGCGTCGATTAATTCAATAAAGTTATGGGGTAATACTTTGGTTGAAAGTCCCACTGCAATACCTTCAGCTCCTTGTGCTAGGAGCAAGGGAAACTTTACAGGTAGATTAATTGGTTCATTTCGACGTCCATCATAGGAAGATTGCCATTCGGTAATTTTGGGAGAATACAAGACTTCGAGTGCGAATTTACTCAAACGCGCTTCAATATAACGCGAAGCTGCAGCCCCATCCCCTGTTAGGATGTTTCCCCAGTTACCTTGCATATCAATCAACAACTCTTTTTGTCCCAGCTGTACCATAGCATCTCCAATACTCGCATCTCCGTGTGGGTGATACTGCATCGTATGCCCTACAACATTCGCTACTTTATTGTATCGACCGTCATCCAATTCTTTCATTGAGTGCATAATACGGCGTTGCACAGGTTTAAACCCATCCTCAATCGCTGGCACAGCACGTTCTAAAATTACGTACGAAGCATAGTCCAAGAACCACTCTTTGTACATGCCTGTAACTTTGGTAATCGTCTCTTTTTCTTCCTCTTCTTGTAATTCCGTATGATCTTCTACAAACTCCCCGTTTTCAAGGTTATTTGATTGGATATCATCGTTCAAATTATCGTCATTCAAATTATCTTCAGTGCTCATAGTCTATTCTTCTACAACATCAAGTTCAACTTTCAAATTATCAATGATAAATTCCTGTCTATCTGGGGTATTTTTACCCATATAAAACTCCAACATTTTTTCGATAGACATGGCTTTATCCAACATTACTGGATCTAAGCGGATGCTCTCTCCGATAAAGTGTTGAAATTCATCAGGAGAAATTTCCCCTAATCCTTTGAATCGCGTGATTTCAGGTTTTGGTTTCAGCTTTTCAATGGCTGCAACTCGTTCTTCCTCGCTATAGCAATAGATGGTTTCTTTTTTATTTCTTACACGAAACAAAGGTGTTTGTAGGATATACAAATGGCCTTCTTTGATTAATTCAGGGAAAAATTGCAAAAAAAACGTAATCAACAACAAGCGAATGTGCATTCCATCGACATCGGCATCGGTAGCGATAACGATATTGTTGTAGCGCAAGCTTTCGAAATCCTCTTCAATATCAAGTGCAGCTTGAAGCAAGTTAAATTCTTCATTTTCGTACACAATCTTTTTGGTCATCCCGTAGGAATTCAGTGGTTTACCACGCAAACTAAATACGGCTTGTGTGTTGACATCTCTAGATTTTGTAATCGATCCCGATGCCGAATCCCCTTCTGTAATAAACAGCGTACTCTCTAGGTATCGTGGGTTTTTGATATCGGTAAAATGCACGCGACAATCGCGCAGTTTACGGTTGTGTAAGCTCGCTTTTTTTGCGCGTTCTTTGGCTATTTTTCGAATACCAGATAACTCTTTGCGTTCGCGTTCGGCTTGCAAGATCTTGCGCAATAAAGCATCGGCAATTTCTGGATTCTTATGTAAATAGTTATCTAACTGTGTTTTAACAAAGTCATTCACAAACGTACGCACCGTTGGCAAATCAGGTCCCATATCGGTTGATCCCAATTTGGTTTTGGTTTGGGATTCAAATACAGGCTCTTCCACCTTGACAGAAATTGCCGCTACGATAGACTTACGAATATCAGACGCCTCAAAGTTTTTGTTGTAGAATTCCTTTAATGTACGCACTACAGCTTCTCTAAATGCGCCTAGATGCGTTCCACCTTGTGTAGTATTTTGTCCATTGACAAACGAATAGTACTCTTCTGAATACTGGCTTTTACTATGTGTAATAGCCACCTCAATATCATCACCCGTCAAGTGAATGATTGGGTACACTTGATCTTCTTCGTTAATATTTTCGTTTAGTAAGTCCTTTAATCCATTCTCTGAAAAGAACTTCTCACCATTGAAGATGATCGTCAGTCCTTTGTTCAGGTAACAATAGTTTTTGAGCATGCGCTCAATATACTCCTTGCGGTACTTGTAATTTTTAAAGATTTTCTCATCCGCAATAAAGGATACTTTTGTTCCCTTGCGTTTGGTTGTTTCGACAAGTTCTTCTTCGCTCACCAAGTCACCTGCTGAGAAATCAGCGGCTTTTTGTTGATTATCACGAACAGAAACCACGCGGAAATAAGTCGACAGTGCATTTACTGCTTTTGTACCTACACCATTCAGACCAACTGATTTTTTAAATGCTTTTGAGTCATACTTTCCTCCTGTGTTCATTTTCGATACAACATCGATCACCTTTCCCAGTGGAATACCGCGTCCAAAGTCACGAACCGTTACCATCTTGTCTTTTAAGGTAACTTCAATAGTTTTTCCTGTGCCCATCACAAACTCATCAATACTATTGTCAATTACCTCCTTAATCAGGATATAAATCCCATCATCAGGAGACGATCCATCACCAAGCTTACCGATATACATACCCGGACGCATACGGATATGTTCTTTCCAATCTAAAGAACGAATATTGTCTTCAGTATACTGATTTTGATTTTGCATATAAATTGTTGGAATTTGTGCTAAAATACTACTATTTAAGGTAAAATAAAAATGATAAAAATTTGTAAATACCGTTTTTTTGCATGTTAAACTTTCTATTCTTCCGTCTTTTTGATGGCATTTTTGTCAATTTCTAAAGAAAACTGACCTGGTCTGATTCGCTCGCCAAACAACAAAGCATAATTTTTGGTAAATTCTGCTCCAAAATACAAAATCATAGCCGAATAGTAGACCCACATTAACATTACTATAATAGATCCTGCGGCCCCGTATAAGGAAGACGTTGCTGTTGTACCAAGATAGACACCAATACCAAATTTACCAATCATAAATAAGACTGCGGTAAAGGCAGCACCAACAAAGGCATCTTTCAAGCGAATGATTCCGTTTGGCAGTGTTTTGAAGATGGTTGTAAAAAGTAATGTAATGATAACAAACACAATCGCATTGTTTAATACCTTAACGAGATAGATGGTAGATTCTGCAAAAAACTCAGCGAGATAGTTGTACAAAATACTCGCTAGCGAATTAATTAATAGACTGACTAACAACAAGAAGCCTACAGAGGCGATCATAGCAAAAGAAAGCAATCGATTTTTTACCATGCGGATAATACTCTTCTCGGGTTTGGCGATAAATCCCCAAATATAGTTGATGGAACTTTGTATTTCTGCAAATACACCTGAGGCACTAAACAACAACATGGCCACACCAATAATCGTTGGCAAAACTCCAGAGCGATTTAGCGTTACGTTATTCATTGCATTTTGTACTTCTCGGGCGGTGTTAGGTCCTACTAGCTCAGCGATCTGTTCATAGAAAAAAGAAGCCACGTCTTTTTCTTCGAGAAAAAAACCTGAAGCGGAAATAATTAAAATGATTAAAGGCGGCAGTGCAAAAATGGTGTAATAGGACAAGGCTGCGCTAAATTTAGTAGCGCGATCGTCTAGGAAGTCCATGACCGACTTTTTAAACAACTCGCCAATTTTTTTAAACGGTATATTTTGAATCATACTTATTTATAATGCCTAAATATGCCTTGATCGTGCAAGGTCCACAAGGCTGCTTTTTGATTAATTTGCTTCAATCCTTGGTTTACCCAAGTATTACAGGTATAAAACAAGCTGTAGCTTCCTCGCGCTTGATAGAATTCATCATAAGCTCCATACCCCTCTACTTCAATGCGTTGGTATTTGTTTTCGCTTTTTTCAAAACTGGCATCAATATACTGAACCAGCGCTTGATATTCTTTTGGAGTCAAAGTCAACGGAACAACATCTTCGCCTTCTACTATTTGCGTATAGGCTGAGACATGCATCGCTGATTCTCCAATGCCCGAAAGTGCGGTCAAAGCCGTAGAAACGCTCAGATCACTCCATGTAGGCGTATCAATATAAAACCCGCGATCTCCCCAACCAAATGCCAACCATCGAATAGCCTTGGAAGGCACTGCAATTCGCGTATGCCAATCCAACACCTCCGTCGTAACAGGCACTACAAAATCTGTATGTACGCCATTGGTAGACAGATAAACAACAATTTTTTCTGTTGTGTCCTGCTCTTTTTCCTGCTCTCCTACGGAATACCCTGTTGAGGGCACCAAAGACAAGGCGTAAAAACCTCCGACATAAACTGCAACAAAAATAAGTAAACCTAGCGCAAACACCTTTAAAAAACGTGCGAATTTTTGTAGCATATTTTAAAAAATAAAATCATTTAACCCTTAAATATACAAAAAAAGAGAGGCTCATAGAACCTCTCTTTTTTAAAATTTAATTTCTTATTTTTTTATACGTTAAAACGGAAGTGCATCACATCTCCATCTTTTACGATATATTCTTTTCCTTCTACTCTAAGCTTTCCAGCTTCTTTCACTTTTGCTTCTGAACCAAAAGCTACATAGTCATCATACGCAATAACTTCTGCGCGAATGAATCCCTTTTCGAAATCAGTATGGATCACTCCTGCTGCTTGCGGTGCTGTATCTCCTACGTTAATCGTCCACGCTCTTACTTCTTTTACTCCTGCTGTAAAATACGTTTGTAATTTCAACAATTTATAAGCTGAACGGATTAGTTTTGATGATCCAGGCTCTTCAAGACCTAAGTCTTCCAAGAACATCTGGCGCTCTTCAAATGTTTCAAGTTCAGTGATATCAGCTTCGGTTCCAACAGCCAATACAATTACCTCTGCATTTTCATCTTTCACCAATTCTCTTACTTGCTCTACATAGGCATTTCCATTTACTGCTGCTCCTTCATCTACATTACATACATACAATACAGGTTTAGTTGTAATCAATTGAAATGCTTCCAACAACTCTTCTTCGTCTTGGTTTTTAGCTTCTACCACACGAGCTGATTTTCCCTCTAGCAAAGTCTCTCTAATACGATCTAATAAATCCGCCTCTACTTGCGCTTCTTTATTTCCTGTTTTAGCTGCTTTTTTTACTTTTTCTAAGCGTTTTTCAACGGTTTCTAAGTCTTTCAACTGCAACTCAATATCAATGGTTTCTTTGTCGCGAATTGGATTTACTTTTCCATCAACGTGAACGATATTGTCGTTATCAAAACAACGCAAAACATGGATAATCGCATTACACTCGCGGATATTTCCAAGGAATTGATTTCCTAACCCTTCTCCTTTACTTGCTCCTTTCACCAATCCAGCGATATCTACGATCTCAACTGTTGCGGGCAAAACGCGTTCTGGATTCACCAATTCTTCTAATTTTAATAAACGAGGGTCTGGCACGTTTACAACCCCTACATTGGGCTCAATTGTACAGAATGGGAAGTTAGCACTTTGCGCTTTAGCGTTTGATAAACAATTGAATAGTGTTGATTTTCCAACATTAGGCAATCCTACAATACCTGCTTTCATATTTTTAGTAACTTATTGTCTTTTTATACTGGTTGCAAATATATTCAAATTTTTACAGAAACCCTCTTTTTTTCGTTGTTTGACTTTTGTTATTTGCGCGGTTTGCTCTTTGTTGTTTGCTCTTTGTTGTTTGTTCTTTGTTCTTTGCTCTTTGTTGTTTGCTCTCTCACCAAAAACATCTCACCTCTCACCTCTCACCTCTCACCTCTCACCTCTCACCACTCACCTCTCACCTCTCACCTCTCACCACTCACCTCTCACCACTCACCTCTCACCTCTCACCTCTCACCTCTCACCTCTCACCACTCACCACTCACCACTCTATTTTTAACAACACCATATCCACCAGCTGTTTTCCATTCTCAAAAATAGGTTCAGGGTAATTATCAATAAAGAAGTTTTTGCGTTTATCATAGTGCACAAATCCATTGCGTTCATAAAATCGAATTTGTGCATCACCTGTATCAGCTGTTCCAACAATCAGAGCAGTAAAGCCTTGTTCTTTGGCCATTTGTTTTATTTCATGAATCAAAAACCCCCCTAGTCTTTTATTTTGATAGGCTACACTTACTGCAATATTCTTAATTTCCATCGTTTTTTGTCCATGGGCATACAAGCAGAACACGGCAATTTCTTCTTCTCCATTCCAAACACTGTATACAGCACTATCATATAGGTATTTCTCAATTGCCTCTACAGTTTCATCTGCTAACAGCAATAAATCCATGGGATATTGCTTATTTTCTATCTTTTTAATTTCAAGTGTATTGAATATCATGCGTTTTGAATTTAGGGTTTTCCAAAAAAAAAGCTATCGCATTGCGATAGCTTTTATGTTTTATTTTGCTTGAAACTGTTAATCTTCTTCGTCAGCAATTTCTAAGTCTTTCAATGCATCTAAAGAATCATCTGCAGGATCTACAAAATCGTCTTCATCTTCGTCATCGAAATTTTCGATACGATCGGCTAACTTAGTACTTACTTTAACTAAATAGATAGTGTCTTCTGTTCTTACTTCTACAGCTTCTACAGTTTCGTTTTTAATATTTTTAAAACGAATAATATCTGAGTCGTCATAACCATCAGGAAATTTCTCCACCAAAAGTGTCAAAATTTCGTTTGTTAATTTCGCATAATCAACAATTACTCTCTTCATTTTATATTTATTGCTTTATTTCGTTTTCAAATGTAATAGCTAAATCCTAATTAACAAATAAAATACGGATATTTTATTGAGATTTTTTTCTATTCATTAATGACCTAGAATATAGGCAAATACCAATGGAGCCACAATTGTTGCGTCTGACTCAATTACATATTTTGGTGTATCTACATCCAATTTACCCCATGTGATTTTCTCATTTGGCACAGCACCTGAGTAAGAACCATACGAAGTTGTAGAATCAGAGATTTGACAGAAATACGCCCAGAACGGAACATCTTCCCACTCTAAATCTTGGTACATCATTGGCACGACACAAATAGGGAAATCTCCAGAGATACCTCCTGCAATTTGGAAGAAACCAACACCTTTACCACCTGAATTTGCACGGTACCACTCGGTTAAGTAGATCATGTACTCAATTCCTGATTTTACGGTATGAACGTTTAACTTTCCTTTGATTACGTTTGAAGTAAAGATATTACCACAAGTTGAATCTTCCCATCCTGGTACAACGATAGGCAAGTTTTTCTCTGCCGCTGCCACAATCCAAGAATCTTTAGGATCGATTTCGTAGTATTGCTCTAACACACCTGAATTCACTACTTGATATAAGAATTCATGTGGGAAATAGCGCTCTCCTTTTGCTTCAGCAGCATGCCATACGTCTTCTAAGTGTTTTTGTAAACGACGGAATGCTTCTTCTTCAGGAATACACGTATCTGTTACACGGTTATAGTGATTGTCTAATAATTCTCTTTCTTGTTCTGGCGTTAAGTCTCTGTAGTTCGGCACACGTTTGTAGTGTGAATGCGCTACTAAGTTCATTACGTCTTCCTCTAAGTTAGCTCCTGTACAAGAGATAAAATGAACTTTATCTTGACGGATCATTTCAGCTAATGAAATACCTAATTCTGCAGTACTCATTGCTCCTCCCATAGAGATTAACATTTTCCCACCTTCTGCTAAATGCAATTCATATCCTTTTGCAGCATCTACTAATGCAGCTGCATTAAAGTGTCTATATTGATGCTCAATAAACTGACTAATTGGCCCTTTACTCATTTTATTAATCTTTTATATTTTATTGTTTATTTATTTCTGTTGTAACCTAATATTTCTAATACTTGTTCTGCTGTTTGTTGTTCAGAGAACAATTCAGAAGCAATAATTCCATTTTCATCCTTATCGATCA
>JASLHL010000076.1 GCA_030152225.1 Flavobacterium sp.
GTAAAAGAAAAGGTTGTTGTAAAGACATAATTACTATTTCAGTTTGGTATGTAATTATTCAGATTTAAATAATAATCTTGAGGTTGTGTTTAAAGGATACATATAAATACAGATTGCACTCATAGCTTTAGCTAAATTGAACGAAGTTAACCCCGATCGCGCGGATTTGTAATCCGTGCGCTAAATTGTAAAAGAAAAGGTTGTTGTAAAGACATAATTACTATTTCAGTTTGGTATGTAATTATTCAGATTTAAATAATAATCTTGAAGCTGTATTTAAAGGATAGATATAGATACAGATTGCCTCATAGCTTTAGCTAAATTGAACGAAGTTAAACCTGATTGTGTGGACTTGTAGCCTGTGTGTATAAATAAAGGCACGGATTGCAAATCCGCGCCATCGGAGTAGATATCACAATGGAATCTAAGATTCTAAGAGAAAAAATGTACGAATTATCTTCCGAACAAGGTGCATGGTTTTCAGCTTGTTTTGTAGTAACTAATGAAGGAGATTTTAATACTCATTTTGACTATGATGGAAAACCAAAATTTACATATGAACCAAGTAAGGAAAAATATGTTGATGATGTAAAAAAATTTCCTAGACAAGAATCTTTAATGCCTAATTGGTTGAAAGAGATTAGTAGTGAATAACATTTTTAGTATATTGAATAAACTTAGAAAGAAAGAGGATGTAATTAAATGTTTCGTATATTTTGATTTTAAAAATAAGAAAGTCTAATGCATTACATTCTTATTTGCATAAACGTCCTATAAATGAAGTAGATCACGGTGATTTATGGCAAGCTGATAGGGAAGCATATTGGATGCAGGGAGCAGAAGAAGTAAAAGTAAGAATGAATTGTGGTTGAAAATTTAAAAATATGTTGTCAGAAAAAATAAAAGAGTTATTTAGACAAAAAGGATATATTTCTTTAACAGAGGAAGAAAAGCAGGACTATATAAATGCTTTAATTGATTTAGATATTCCCTTAGAAAGTACTTTTGCCGATTTCAATTTAGCAACTTATGGACCTACATTTAGTGGGCGTGGTAATGAATTATACAATGTTTGTTGGTTTAAAATATATTCCGATGATTTGGATTATAGTATAGAATCAGCCCATAAAGTTCTAAAATTACCCGAAGAGTATATTCCGTTGGATAGCTTTGAAGCAGAGGGAGGGTTTTTCTATAATCGTAAAACAGGAGAAGTCTTAGAACTTGAACTTGGTCAAAAACTGATTGACTTTCAAAACGGAAAATTACAACCACAATGGGAAGATTTTAATTCCTTTTTAGAATGGTATTTTGAAATTACATAAAATTAAGCTGCTTCGCTTGAAGCGGTTTTTTTATTGTTTTTTGGTTTTCTTTGTATCTATTTAGCCTTGCTTGAGATCTGTAATTCCTTTATTGGAAATTGGAAATGGGAGATGGGAAATGGGTGAAACGAAGGAACAGATGTAACTCCTCATAAAGGAATTATTTTAATAGAGAAGTGGTTAAAAGAACAAGGTAATTAGATTATAAATAATGATGGACAAAAAAGAACAAATCAAAAGAATAGCTAGTGTAATTAGACCTATTCTTGAAAAAAGAAACGATTTTGAAAATATGGATGAATTACTGGATGAAAGAGATCATGAATCATTTTCAGCTAGGTGGTTAAGTGAATTTAATAAGGTAGAAAAAATAAAACGACAAGGAGAAAACGTTTTATTAATAGATACACTGAGGGAAGAAATATTTAAAAGCGTATTTAATAAATCAAATAATTCAGATGTAGCATCCTATATTTCTGACGATTTAGCGTTGCTCATGGACGCGGTTAATTCTAATTATGAGAGTGCTTGGTTAAGTGCATTATTAAATCTATATAGTGAAGGAGAAATACCTAAAGGAAAAATAGAAGAGAAAAAGACTTCACTTCTATCATTAATAGAAAAATTAAAGGAATAAATGTTTGTGCTGTATAAAGTTGTTCAATTTTTTTAGAATAGATTGAGTATTACTTACAAAATGATTACAGTTTTTATTTTAATAGAAGAATTACTCTTTTGGATCATTTAATTATAACCGAAGAGAGTTACTACTCTTTTTTTGTTCTATTAAAATACTTAAAAAATAGGATTGAATTTGTCATTAAAATACTGGGTAATCTCAGCGTTATACTGCTGTAGATGTTGTTTTATGATATTGTCTAAATAAGAGTAAAGCGTAGTTTTTTCTTCTTTAGCTAGTAGGGCCCGATCGCGCTGATTTGTAATCCGTGTGCTAAATTGTAAAAGAAAAGGTTGTTGTAAATACATAATTACTATTTCAGTGTGGTATGTAATTATTCAGATTTAAATAATAATCTTGAGGTTGTGTTTAAAGGATAGATATAGATACAGATTGCATTCATAGCTTTAGCTAAATTGAACGAAGTTAAACCTGATTGTGTGGACTTGTAGCCTGTGTGTATAAATAAAGGCACGGATTGCAAATCCGCGCCATCGAGGTTTATCTGAAATATAAATATGTCAGCATAAAACATCGGCTTAGTAAAATGTGGGGTTTCGGTTAGATTGAACGTTATTGTTTTCTAATCCGCCAAAAGCTGTCCATATTCGTGTTTTTTGTAAGTTTACAAATAATGGAACAGCTTTGGCGAAGTCTAGTTAGCAGCAATCTTATTTCACCATTGCGAAATAAACAACTGAAATAATATGTATAAGTATCATTTTCGCCCAGAATATGGATCAGAGAAACTTTTGATTGAAATTTTTAATAGTTTAGAAAAAGAAGAATTTCTTTCTGATTTTCTTGATGCAATTAAAATATTAAAGCCCAAAGTTGTAGACCTTGAGGATTTATGGATGAATGATGAAATTTTAATAAATGTAAATTCCGAAATGGGAGAATTCATTCTTTCAAAAGATACATGGGGTTTTGTTTTCCTAATGTCCGAAAATAACCAAGAATGTCTTTTTCGAATAAATTCAATTTTAGAAATCACAGAAAATTTTGAAAAAGTAGAAGTCGATTTTGAAGATTATAAATTAAAATAGAGCCTGTTACTTAACACCTGATGAAATACACATTTTAGAGATAAACTAAGAACCTTTTTTTCCTCAAAATCAATTTATAAACAGTACATTTGATATAGAATCAAACGATTCAAATCATAGCATAAAACTTTCCGAATAAGGTGCTCACCATAATTTAAAAAAGTGAACAACCCTATTTATAAAGCATACGAGATAAAAGAGGCTAACCCTCTTTCTCCGCAAAGAAAACCGATAATGAAAATTATCGGTTTTTTTTATTTTCTGGAAGTAGAGGATTGTTTTACTCTCAGTACAACTTTCATGAAAGAAGATACAGTGTTTAGCGAACTTCTGGTTCAGGCTAAATTCGCAAGTTCAGGTTTTTGTTTTGTGTAAAAGGATAAAAAGCTTCCTGTGCTAAAATAGGAGATAATAGGTAGATAGTAAATAGATAGTAAATAGAAACATTGGTAAAAAGGCCTAAAACCCTTGTAAGTAGTAACTATCCCCTTACAAACCCTATACAAGCTCTTTTTTGTATGCGTTAAAATACTGAAAATAAACTAATTGTGGTTTTTTTTAAAATTCGGTTAAGAATAGAAAAAAAACCTTTTTTTGACAATTAGTGGAAGAACACGGAAGGGGGGATTGTCTATGTTTTTTTGCTTTTTTAGTTTTGTATGGAGAGCCATAGTAAAGCTAGCTACTAGGTGCGACTCTTAAAAAAATAATAATCATTTAAAAGGCAAAACTATGGGAAAAATGAAAAATGGATTAACAGGTGGTTTTAGCGGTAAAGTAGGAACACTTGTGGGATCAAGCGTAAAGGGGCAAAATATCCTTCGAAATGCACCAAAAAAGAGTAGTAAAAATCCAACGGCTGGCCAGTTGAGTCATCGTCAAAAATTTACGTTAGTGTCTAGTTTTTTACGACCGCTCAACGGCTTAATTAAACGCCATTTTGGATCGGCTCAAAAATTAAAGTCTAAGGTGAATTTAGCTTTAGCGTATCACCTTAAAGAAGCCGTAAATCAAGTAGAAGATGGGTTTGTTGTTAACTTGAGTAAGGTTGTAATAAGCAAGGGGATTTTGCAGACTATCTTTGTGGATACGGTAGCTATTGTGAACAAGGAGCTTACGCTAACTTGGAGTGCAAATTTAGTTTTTGGTTCTGTAAATAAAACAGATGTACTTACTGTGGTCATCTATCAAAAGGCAACGGAATCCATGTTTATTTTGGAGCAGGTAGCAGAACGTGGTGCGGGTGAGTGTAAGGTTCAACTTCCTGCTAGTTTTGAAGATACGGGCTATGGAATTTGGATTTTCTTGACAGATGTTGGCCTGGTAGAATGTAGTACAAGTGTATTTTTAGGAGAATTTTAAATAAAACAAAGCATCGCATCTATTTTTTACTGTGTATTGGATGAAATAGCATGCGATGCTTTTTTTAACGCTATAAAATCATAAACCTACTTGTGTAGTTTTACCAATCGGTATAGGAACAGTTTTTACCGTAGTAAAGTATAGGGTAAATAAGTTGAAAAAGTTACCGCAAAGGCAACAGCACGTTGTGTTTTGAGGCACTCGAAATTAGAATCGCGCTTTCAAAACGAAGAAGGTGTTCACCTCAATCGAAGAAAGCGAATCCCTAGGTATAAACACAGGAAGTAAAAGAGACTACCTTCTTTGTATCTATTTCCTCCTGTAAGGAATCTACAATTCCTTTTTGGTTATGAGTGTTATGTTGTGGTGTAAAAAATAATCTTTAAAAAGAAAGCTTGTTTTGTATCGATTCCCCATGAAAAAAAGCATTAGTTCTTGGCGTGTAGATCTATTTTATCATTCCTCCAGTGTAAAACAGAAAAAACCATTGCTCCAGCAAAGTAAAGCAAGCAATCGATCCAATCTCCGGTATATCTGGGATTGTGTTTTGGGAGGTACCATTCAAAGTAAAAGCAATAGAACAACGTGATGACCAAAAGAAGAGGAAGGGGGAGTTGAAGCTGCGGATTGCGTTTTATTTTTCGTGCAAGGAATAAGCAAATCCCCAGTACGAGAGGCAGGGTGAGAAAATCGTTAACATAGTTATTGATCCAAGCGGGTAGGACATAATCCATTTGTTGAAGCAAGTAAATGGTTGTAGCCATACCTAAGGCAAGATAGAACAGTATTTTTCTCATAGACTTCGGTCAATCATAGTTAAACGGTTGATTGACGATATTAAGCAGCAATCATCCCAATAAGATAGGCAATTCCTGCTGCAATTCCCGCAATAATAAGCCAAATAGCATTGGCAATCATCATTAGTAAACGTACCAGTGGATTGGGGTGATTACGCAGTTTACGAACGATTTTTTCCGCCTTTGTTGGCGCTGTATTCAGCTCTTTCTGAATGCGTTCTTCCTGTACGCGTTGTTGTTCCAATTGACGTTTTAGCACTACATTAATAATTTCACCACAGTTGGTGCAATAATCTGTATTTAAATTCTCTGTTTTACAAGTACTACAAATGATATAATGTTTACTCATGATGGATGTACAAATGGCTGTTGGTGTTTTGTTGATGCAAAATGGGTTCAAATAATGCGCAGAAAAAAGAACTATTTGGATCTATAATGGGTCTAAAATACGCCTTTTTTACGATACTGCCTTATTTGTGTACCAAGAGGCTGCAACGGCAGTTGATTTTAATCCTACCCAACCAAGTAAAGAATAGATGGTAAATCGCTTCATGGGCTATGGGCACTGCGCATATACTAGTACAAGCAATTGTTACCCAATTCAATAGATCGGATGTACGGGATAAAAGACAAGCCTGGGAATCATAGTATAGGTGTTATTGCGACATAAGTCACTTGATTTGTGGACAAAATAGGAATATACCGCGATTTACACCTGTTGTATGGGGTTTTTATTGATTAAAAATTAACAAAATAAAAATGATTTATATTTATTTAGACTAATTCTATTATTTTAATCCCGTCATTCTAACGGTTAAGTGGAATATTGTACAAATGAAAGGAGTTTGTTTTTAATTAGATTTAATATAAATAGTTTTGTATCATAATTAAAAACACCATTTATATGAATCATTTATACCCAAGTTTTAAGCCTGATCTAAGGCCTTTGTATCCCATTTTAGAGGGAAAGAATGAGCAAGTTGCTCTTTTTTTTGTTTGGTTTTTACGCTTCAACCCAAATGAAGCGGTTACCGTTAATTTATTTTAATAAAAATATATGTGTAGTAATAACATGAGAAGTATTTTTTACTTACTAAGTCTATTTTTCGTTGGAGTTTTGTCTGGGCATGCACAAGATTTCCGAGTGGTAGCAGATCAGTCTTTTGAGGGTGCATACTATGGAGATTGTGCGGTAATAGATATCAATGGAGATGTATACCCTGATTTAATTTATTCTGGGATTATAGTGGATCCATCTACTGGGAGACCTAGTTCAACAATAGGGAATACATCTGTTTTTTTAAATGAGGCAGGTCGTTTTTCTCTTCTAAATGATGAGATTTCAAAGGTAGTAAACTCTGCCATTGCTGTAGGGGATTTGAATGGAGATGGATTAATGGATTTTGCTATTACCGGTATACGCCAGGAACCTGGAATTCCTGCGAATACCAGAGTATTTGAAATATACTATAATTTAGGAAATAATACCTTTAGAAAACGCGAGGATACGGGAATTGACCCTACGATTTATGGTTCTATTCAGATTGCAGATTTTAATGGTGATGGTCGACAAGATATCTTTGTCAATGGACAAGGATTGCAGGGAGGAATTTCGAAAGTCTACTTTCAACAAGAAGATGGGAGCTTTGTACTATCGGAGTCTACTTTTTTAGGTTCCTTTTTTAGTGGATCAGCTGTTTTTGACGCAGATGGGGATGGGAATTTAGATATTTTAGTAGCAGGGTTTATCCCTGGCGGTTCAGCAACACGTCTTTATCTGAATAAAGGTAGCGGTGTTTTTGTAGAACAAGAAACAGCTATTATAGACGTACATTTTCCTTCAATTAGTGTAGCTGATTTTGAAGGGGATGGTGATTTAGATCTCTTGATTTCAGGAGTGAATTTAGCAACTAATGAACGAGTATTAAAGTTGTATTTGAATGATGGACAGGGGAATTTTACCCCGTCTACTTTTGAATTTGACGGAATGTCGACGGGTGCCTGCGCCTTAGTTGATTATAATAACGATGGATTCTTAGATGTTTTTGCTATAGGAGCTAATGAGCATAATGAGGTCGTTGCCTTGTTTTATGACAATCAGAACAATGAATCTTTTGTTTTAAATGAGGTAAATTCTAACGTGATCCAAGGGCTTAGCATGTCTAAAGCTGTTTGGTTAGATTACGATAACGATGGAGATTTAGACCTTTTTATTACAGGTTTTACAAGTGGTAATGAATCAAAAGCGATCTTGTATGAAAATACATTTGATCCAGATGGATATTGTCCCGTTACAGCTGATTATGGGGTAGAACCTATTACGTTTGTAAAAATGGCAGATTTGGAAAATCGCACTGATGCGCGTATTGGTGGTTCAGCGGGCTATGAGAATTTTACAGCAATGGAAGCCAATGTTCAAGTTGGACAAACCTATACCCTACACGTTCAAGGAAATACTAATATTCCGCCACCAACACAGGAGGCAATGGTTAATGATATCAGAGTATTTATTGATTGGAATCAGGACGGTCAGTTTGATCCTGCAACCGAATATTATGCAGCATCATTGTCTCCTTCAACTGGAGAAGATGACGTTGAGGTAACGTTCCAAATCGCTATTCCAGCTGATGCTGTGATAGGAAAAACGCGTATGCGAATTATCAAAGACATGTGGACAGGATATGAGGAGGGAGAAGATGAAGATGCTTGTAATAATGCATATTATGGACAAGTGGAGGATTATACCTTACATATTACTTCAGAACCAGTTCAACCCGCTTGTAACAATGAAGAGCCAGGACTAACACCAGGAGATACAGGATGTATTACCATGGTTTACAATGGACAACAAGTGACTTATACTACAGTTCGTGCAGCTGACGGTACGATTTGGTTGCAACAAAACTTAGGAAGTGAGCAGGTAGCTACCGCTGTAGCCGATTCGACAGCTTATGGTGATTTCTTTCAATGGGGACGTTGGGATGATGGACATCAAAATAAAAATTCTCCTGTAGCTTCATTAGCAGCCAATCCCAATAATCCTTTAGGGGCGAGATTGAGTAATGGAGAATTCTTCGTTGAGTCACCAAGATGGTGGGCAGAGGGTAATACAACAGATACCTGGAATGCCACAAGGGCAGAAGATGTTACAGCAACAGATGGATGTGATCCGTGTAAAGCTTTAGGTGAAGGTTGGAGTTTACCAACAAAAGAGGATTGGATCGCAGTTCTTGAGGCTGAGTCTATTGACAATGCTGATACAGCTTTCGAAAGTAACCTGCGTTTAACAGCAGGAGGAGCTAGAGGAACTACTGGATGGTATGGGGAAGGAAGAGGATATTATTGGAGTAAAACGGTATCGCAAGATAATGGTACTTTTTCTAAATATGTTTATATCAGTTCGATGCGAGCGAATCCAGAGGCAGGTGCTTATCGTCATCAAGGAAGTTCTGTTCGCTGTATTTTTGCTACACCTCAAACAAATGAAGGCAGTGTACGCATTAATACGCTAGATAACGTAGCAGCTGAAATTACAAGACCCAATGGAACTTTACAGCTAGAAGCAACCGTATTACCTGCTGAATCGAATCAAGAGGTTCGTTGGTCTATAGTAGAAGGAGCCAATTTAGGACGTGTTAATGTCAATGGTTTGGTTTTAGCAATCGGAAATGGAACGGTAAAAGTGAGAGCAACTTCAGTGGAAGATCCAACAAAGTTCGACGAATTGGATGTGGTTATAGCTGCCCCAACTTTAAGTGATTACTGTATTCCAGAAGAGGATAGTTCGACGTATACGTTACCTATTTTTGAATTTACTTTTGATGATACCACACAAACAAGTGGCGATCAGACAAATGCAACACCTCCTTATGAGGATTTTACAGCTGTAGTTGTAGAAGCAAAACAAGGAGAAACCTATACGGTAACTGTAAAAGGAAAAACAGATGGACAAGATAATATTTTAGTAAAAGTATATATTGATTACAACCATGATCTTATATTTTCTGAAGAGGAAACCATTGGTATTGGATTCTTAAATAATACAGGAAATGAAAGAGGTGAAGTAACAGGACAGATTGAAATTCCGATGAATACATTGACTGGACCAACGAGAATGCGTGTAGTTAGTATGTATAATAGTCCAGATAGTAAGTGGGTTCCTTTGGATAATATTCCTTGTCCAACTGGGCACTTTTTAGGACAAGTTGAGGATTATACGATCAACATTAAAAGTGAAACTACTACTGATAGCTATTGTGAGCCAGAAGTAGGAAATGGATCGTATACTGTTCCTATTTATGAGTTTACCTTTGATGGAACAACACAAACAAGTAATGATGCTATCAATCAAGCACCTCCTTATGAAGATTTTACTGCTGTAGTTGTAGAAGCGGAACAAGGAGAAACCTATACGGTATCTGTTAAAGGAAAAACACAAGAACAAGATAATTACCTCGTAAAAGCGTATATTGATTTTAACCATGATTTTCAATTTTCTGAGTCAGAAAGCATTGAGTTAGGTTTCTTGAATAATATAGGTGGAGGAAATGGTGAGCTAACAGCAACGATTACTATTCCTGCTGATGCGTTGGTTGGTCAAACAAGAATGCGTATTGTAAATATGTATCACAATCCTGCGAGTACAATGGCTTTCCTAGAGAACGTACCTTGTCCTGTAGGATATTACTTAGGACAAGTAGAAGATTATACCCTTGATATTAAAAGTGGAATTCCTGTAACTAGTGTAGAAGTAACAACAGCCAATAATAGTCCAGCTGAAATTACAACAGAAAATGGTACACTTCAACTGCTTGCTCAAGTGTTGCCAACCCAAGTTAATCAACAAGTTGTTTGGTCTATTACGGAAGGAGAAACCCTTGCTCGTATCGATCAAAATGGCGTATTGACAGCCATTGGAAATGGAGAAGTAAAAGTAAGAGCAACTGCTGTTCAAGATGCAACAAAATTTGGAGAAATTACGGTTACAATCAATATTGAAGCCTTGCGTTGTCCGCCAGTAGCCTTAAGTGTTGGTCAGATTGGAGAAGAACAAGCAACCTTGACTATCACGTCAAATGCTACGGCCTTTGAGATAGCGTATGGAGTTGCAGGGTTTGAACGTGGAACAGGAACGTCAATTACACAGGCATCTCATTCTCAATTGATCGAGGGCTTAACAGCTGAAACGTCATATGATGTGTATGTGCGTGTTGCTGGATGTGATACATGGGAAAAGATCACGTTTGAAACCATTAAGTTAAAAGAACAACGTATTACTGTAGAAGATGTACGTAAAGTATACGGAGACGCTCCATTCATAACAGGAGAGACAACCAGTCATTTACCGTTGGCTTATACAGTTTCCAATACGGCAGTGGCGGTTATTGAAAATGGTTTACTTGTAATTAAAGGAGCAGGAGAAACGGAAGTAATCATCAACCAAGCAGGAAATGAGGAATTCTTGGCAGCAGCTGAAGTTCGTTTTACGCTACAGGTTGAAAAAGCACCTTTAACTGTGCGTGCAACCGATCAAACCAAAGTGTATAATGGTACGGTTTACGAAGAGTGGACGGTAAGCTATGAAGGATTTGTATACGGAGAAGAAGCGTCTGTATTAACAGGTGAACTTCACTATGCAGGAACAGCACTAGAGGCTATACAAGTTGGAACCTATCCAATTGAAGTAAGCGGATATGAATCAGTTAATTATGAAATTCAATATCAGGCTGGTACACTAGAAATTACAAAAGCAAGATTGGATAATCTTGTATTTGACAGTGGATCGTTTTTGTATGATGGAACGCCTAAGTCCATCTATATTACGCAAACCTTACCAGAAGGTGTTACGGTAACTTATGAAGGGAATGAACAAGTTGAAATCGGAAGTCATACCGTAAAAGCAATACTAGCTGGTGGAGTAAATTACGAGAATAGAGAATTAGAAGCAACAATGACAATCCGTCATCAGTTGGCTGGATTGACTTTTGAAGATGCTACTTTTGTTTACGATGGTACAGAACATGCGTTAGCTGTTTCGGGTGAATTGCCAGAAGGCGTAACGGTTACGTATCAAAATAACGGAAAGATTGATGCTGGTAGATATCAAGTAACAGCTACAATTTTAGGTGGAGAACGCTATGGAAACTTAGTGCTAACCGCAAACTTGATTATTAACAAAGCAACATTGGATGGAATTGTTTTTGAAGATGATACCTTTAGTTATGATGGAACACCAAAATACATTTACGTATCGGGCTCTATTTCACGTGAAGTAACGGTTGAACATAGCAATAACGGCAAGACGAATGTAGGTCGTTATGAGGTTGAAGCCAAAATTTTAGGAGGAACAAACTATGTTGACAAGCATTTAACAGCGATTCTAACGATCGAAAAAGCAACACAAGTCATTACTTTCGATGAAATTGAAACGCTAATCTTAGCAGAAACAGATGATTTCCAACTTCAGGCGCGTAGTAACTCTACACTCCCATTGAAGTACACTTATGAATATTCAGGGACTAAACCAGCCGCAGAAGTAAGTGAATCGGGATGGGTAACGCTTAAAAAAGTAGGTGAAATAACCATTACAGTAACTCAAGATGGAGATGCAAATCACATAGCTGCTGAACCAGTTCGCCGTGTATTGCGCATTGTAAACAACGATGCCACCATTCATGAACTGTGGATTGAAAATGAATACTACGAAAAACCACAAAAGGAGATCTATCATTTTGTTGACTGTGAGGATTTACGCACTAGCGTACAGGTTCGAGTGGTTGTAGATGAAGGTGCTCAAGTACAACCGAGCAATGAATTTACAATTGACGTACCTAAACCAGGGCTTTACAAACAAACCGTAACCATTACGTCTCAAAATGGGAAAGTAGTTGAAAGCTATGTCATTGTAGTTGAAAAAGCATTTGCCTTTAAGGATATAGCAGTGAAGAAGTTTAACAATACGCTACTGATTAATAAAAACCCACAAACCAATGGAGGATATCATTTTGTAGGCTTCCAGTGGTTTAAAAATGGAGATTTAGTATCAGACGAACAAGTGTATTCAGTAGGAAACTCAAGTCTACTTGATTACAAAGACGTATACCATGCCCTTGTAACAACCAAAGAAGGCGAAGTTATCCACGTATGCCCTATGGATGAGGTAGAAGGACAAAGCAAAGAGATTCAACTTTATCCAAATCCAGTTGTTTTAGGTCAAAAAGCGACCTTGGTTGTCAAAGGAATCAATATGAATTTAAGAGGGATTCCAGTTAAAATTTACAACCTAGGCGGACAATTGTTGCATACAGTTTCGATGGAAGGAGAAGTAACGGAAATCTTGTTGCCACAAACGCTACCAAGCGGAATGTATGTAGCCGTTTTTGAGTTAAATGGACACAAAGAGTCAATCAAATTTTTAGTAAAGAAGTAAGATGAAAACAATAAAAATAACGGGATTGGCAGTTTGTATGCTTTTGGGATTGAGTACTGCCAAGGTAAGCGGACAAGAAGTTGCATTTTCTATTTCAGGCGGTGCCACAGGAATGAAAAAACCAAGTTCAAAATTATCAGATGGACATACTTTTGGATTTTCTGCCTTGTATATGCATCCGCTACAGGAAAACCTAAGTTTAGGAGCTGGAATGGAATTTGGCGCTTATAGTGTAACAAAAAAAATAGGGAACTATGCAGGGACCTATTCCTCCATTGATACCCAAGGAGATCCTTTCGAATTTCGCTATAACTTAGCGAAATTCACGGAAGATCTCAAGGGGAATTACTTGGCAATTCCCATCAAATTGCAGTACGAGGGGCCATCGTTAGGTGGAGAAAACTTGCGTTTATACGCTGCTGTGGGAGTTAAGTATCAGCTGTTCTTTAAAGCTACGTCTAAACGATCACTAGAAGCTATTGAAACTAGTGGATACTACCCACAATGGGATGCTGAATTGTTTAATCCCACTTGGGCTGGTTTCGGCAAGTTAGGAGACCGAAAAGAAGAGGATAAATTAAAACTGAACAACGGCTTTTTTGTCCTCGGTGAAGTAGGAGTAAAATATACACTCTCAGACGATCAGTTTTTGTACTTCGGAATTTATGGAGACTGTGATTTAGCTTCTTCTGGCCAAGAAAATAAGGCATTGATGAGCTATGATCAAGGAGAGAAGAGCAATAGCGTCTTGCAAGGAGAAGGTGATACGTATAAATTGCGCATGTTCAATGTCGGAATCAAGGTGACTTACAGCTTTGGGTTGTAGTACTTGATGAGATAGAACGGATGAATAAAAAAAATGCCTGAGTGAAAACTCAGGCATTTTTTATTTCAACTACTTTGCTTTTAAATGGGTAGAAACGCCAATTCTATTCCAGGCATTAATGGTCACCATACACATAATTAATTGGGCCAAATAAGTCGCATCAAATAGTTGTTCGGCTTGTGCATAAAGCGCATCGCTTATTCCACCAGTATGGAGTAAAGTGATGGCTTCCGTCATTTCGAGAATGACTTGTTCCTCTTTGGTAAATAAGGTTGTTTCTCTCCAGGCTGGTAGAACTAGTAATCGCTGAACGGATTCGCCATACTTCAAGGCATCTTTGCAATGAAGGTCCAAGCAATAACCACAGCCATTCAATTGAGAAGCTCTGATCTTGATTAACTCTTTGTGCGTAACACTAAGGGTGGATTCGTTGAGGTATTTTTCTAGTACTAACATGCCTTCGTAGGCCTTGGGATCTACACTGTAGATTGATTTTCTGTTTGACATAATTCCTTCGTTTTTGTTTCAGTCAAAACTACAAGGCAAAACAGAATAAAAACTTCAACTGGTTTAAGAAAACCGTTTCTTTCTAATTTCACTCAGGTATTCGGGGCTAAATCCTAAATAAGACGCCAAGAGGTATTGAGGAATGCGTTGTACAAATGCAGGAAATTGCTGTTCAAAGTGAAAGTACAACTCCTCTCGACTAAACTCATACAAGAATTTTAGTCGATGTTGTGCCGCTCCACAGGCTTTTTGAAAAATGGACCTAAAGTATTTTTCCATAATAGGATGTGCCGCTAAAAGAGCTGAAAAATCGGTGCTAGAGAGGCTGAAAATCGTTGTAGGCTCTACTGCTTGTATGAAGAAACTACTCAATTTTTGTTGCTCAAAGGCCAAATAGTCCGTTAACCACCAATTTTCAATTGCAAAATCTACCGTTTGTTCGATGCCCTTTTCCTTGAGGTAGTAGCTCCTCAAGCAGCCTTGAACAACAAAATACAACCTATCACAAGAAGCGTTTGCTTGTTGTATGTCCTCTTTTTTTGCAAGCGTTCTCAAGGTGAAAAAGGAAGCAATAGCCGTGGCTTCAGTAGGATGTAGATTCCCAGTAAATCGCTCGATATGTTGGATTAATAAGGCCGTATTCTTCATGGTACTGTTCATTTATTGATCAAGGTGAGCTAAAGATATAACATTTAGTGCGTTTGTTTTTTTAGTAAATCGAACGACTAAGAATACTTAGAGCGCTCAATTAATTTTTTATGTTAAAGTTTGAAAATTAAATTTGATTTATTTACTTTTTTATCACCTAATGGCTGTTTATTTGGTTGAAAAATATATTATTTTTTGTTTTTTTAGATGATTAAAATTACTTTTTTTAGCATAAATACGTCGTTTAATGGATTTTTCTGTTTTCTGTATTGCAATATTCTTTCATTGAGTAGTTGTAAGGATAAATTATTGTTTTGTGACTTTTTTGGTTGTTTAGGTCTAAAATTATGAAATATGTTGATTGATTTAAGACTAAAGAAAAGAGAATATGGAAACTATTGAATTTAAAGGAGGTCAGACAGTAAAAAAGGAGAATAAAGGCGAACTCGTCTTTTTTATGCTTCAAATGGTATTCGTTGTCCTGTGCCTTCTTCTTTTTCAATCCGTAGTACTTACAGTAAATTCTGCCATTGTTATTGTAGTTATCAATAGTATTTTGATTGTTTTTGTTTCTAAATTACTAAATAAGGCATTGAAAAACGAAATTTATAAATTGATTATAATCGGTTTTAATCTTATTCTTTTTGAAGTACTTTTTGAGGAAAAAAGATGGATTAGC
>JASLHL010000007.1 GCA_030152225.1 Flavobacterium sp.
CAGTAGAGGAAAAAGAGGAACTGCTAAAGGTAAAGAGTAGTATTAGTTTTCAAGATACTCTTGCGTTAAAAATGAGTAGTGTATATACCCAAAAATAGATAAGAGATGAAGATAGCTTTCGTTTGGATAATCAGTTTTATGAGCTTTTTTCAGGTGTCAACAGCAGACTTGAGCAAAAGCTTTCAGCAAGCGAGTTTGTCTGCTGAACAAGCACAAGCTTTTTATGAAAAGGCATCGTTGATCAAGACTACGGATGAATCAGCTTCACTTTATAAAGGAGCTGCTTTGGTTACTTTGGCTAAATTTGAAAAGAAAATCAAAGTAAAAAAAGAGCTAGTTCAAGAAGGGGCTTTACTTATTGAGGCAGCAATCGAAAAAGAACCTACTAATGTTGAATTTCGACTTGTCCGCTTAATTATTCAAGAGAATACACCTAAGATTGTCGGCTATTACAAAAATATCGACAACGATAAAAATATAATTATTAAACAGTACGGCCAACAAACAACGGCATTGAAAAAGTGGATTAAAACCTATGCTGAACAATCCAAAGCCTTTACTGTGGATGAACGGAATAAATTGCTTTAACAGGCATGGGCATGGAAATGACAACAGTGAACTTTGAAAATTATATAACTAAGCTAAAGGAATGGGGGATTTGTATCCTGATTCCTACCTACAATAACCAGAAGACGTTAAGACGTGTTTTAGATGGCGTGTTGGAATATTCAACGGATGTTATTGTTGTAAATGACGGTTCTACTGATGAAACCCTTCTTATCTTAAAGGCTTATAGGGATGAGATCACAATCATTGACCTGCCCGTAAATCAAGGAAAAGGATATGCACTGCGAAAAGGATTTGAACACGCAAAAAAAGCAGGATTCTCCTATGCCATTACCATTGATTCGGATGGACAACACTACCCTTCGGATATTCCCGTTTTTATCGATGCTTTGGAACAAGCAAAAAATAAAGAACTGTTGTTGATCGGCTCACGAAATATGAATCAAGAGGGGGTTCCGAAAAAAAGTAGCTTTGGAAACAAGTTTTCTAACTTCTGGTTTTGGTTTGAAACGGGAATTTCCCTTTCCGATACCCAATCAGGTTTTCGTTTGTATCCCTTAAACAAACTGTCTAAAAGATTTTATACGCGAAAATTTGAATTTGAAATAGAGGTTATTGTTCGTGCCGCTTGGAATGAGGTTGAGGTGAAAAACGTGCCTATACAAGTATTATACGATAACCGAGAACGCGTGTCTCATTTTCGCCCTTTCAGAGATTTTACGCGTATTAGCATACTAAATACGGTTTTGGTTTGTCTCTTATTGTTGTATATCATCCCGAGAAACTTTCTTCGCAGTTTTAAAAAAAAAAGTTTTAAAACCTTTATAGCACAAGATATTCTTGGAAGTCAAGATACCGCATCCGTTAAGGCATTGTCTATCGGATTGGGAACCTTTATTGGGCTATCTCCACTTTGGGGATTGCATTCGTTCCTCGCTATCTTCTTGGCGATTGCCTTTCGATTAAACAAGGTATTGGCTTTCGCTTTTTCGAATGTTAGTATACCACCCATGATTCCGCTCATTGTCTATGCGTCCCTTCAATTAGGCTATTATATGGTTCCCCATGGTAGTCAGCATATTTTGATTAGTGAATTTAGTTTTACGGCCATCTCTGAGCACGTATGGCAATATATTTTAGGTAGCTTTGCACTTGCGGTAATGGCTAGCTTTTGTTTGGGCTCTATTAGCTTCTTCGTACTCTCATTCACTCAAAAACAGAAATAGTAAAAATGGCAAATTGGTTTTATAAAATATATCAATGGGGTGAGAAAAATAAACTACTATTTTTCGCCAGTATTGTGTTGTTTATCAGTTGTATGGCTTTCGGCGCTTGGAATATTAAATTTGAAGAAGATATTACGCGTATTTTGCCGAAAAGTGAAAAGTCCAATGCAACAGCCAAAGTATTAGAACAGCTGCGTTTTTCGGATAAGATTACCATCATCATTGAAAAACAAAAAGAGGGAACAACAGAGGATATGGTTGTATTTGCCTCAAATTTGCTCGATACCCTAGCAACAAAAGAAGGCTATATTAAGCATATTCAAGGAAAAGTAGAAGAGGAAAATATCAATGAAACCATCGCTTTTGTCTACCAACATTTACCCTTGTTTTTGGATGAAGCAGATTATGATCAACTAGATCAAAAAATACAGCTCGATAGTGTAGCTCAAACGGTGGAGGCAAACTATAAAACCTTAGTATCTCCAACGAGTTTAGTTGCCAAACAATTCATCCAAAAAGATCCTTTTGGCATTGGCTTTATCGCGTTAAAGAAATTGCAAAAACTCAATATTGGCGACGGTTTTCAATTGATTGATGGCTTTTTGTTTAACAAAGAGGAAGATAAATTGTTGTTGTTTATTGATCCCGTTTACAGTGGAAGTGATACCGCACATAATACCGATTTTATAAGCTTTTTAAATGGAATAAAAGAAGACTTTAACCACAAGCAGGAGCAAGTGTCGGTAGATTATTTTGGGGCTTCTTTTGTTGCTGTAGCCAATGCAACCCAAATCAAAAGTGATATTCAGCAAACAGTAGCTGTTTCGATTACGATTTTGATGATTTTGCTTATTGCTTTTTACCGAAGAATTACTATCCCCATTATTCTCTTCATTCCCACGTTTATTAGTGCCTTAGTGGCCTTGTTTTTTCTGTATTTTTTAACCGATGCCATTTCGGCAATCTCCTTGAGTATCGGAGCTATATTAATTGGAATTACAATTGATTATGCCCTGCATATTATGACGCATTACAAGCATTGTAATGATATCAAGCAGCTCTATCAAGAAATTACAAACCCAATTATTATGAGTGCCTCTACAACCGCTATTGCCTTTTTATGCTTGGTTTTTGTACACTCTGATGCCTTGAGAGATTTAGGCGTTTTTGCCTCTATAACCGTGTTAGGAGCGGGAATTCTATCCCTACTATTGGTTCCTCATCTCTATAAACCTAGTGAAAAAGACCGACTCAATCAGTCCAATTCGCTCTTAGATAAGATCGCCCACTTTCCCTTTGATCAAAGTAAAGTGCTTTTGGGCTTGTGTGGTCTAATCGTGATTATTAGCCTTTTTACGTTTAAAAACGTCAAATTTAATAGCGATTTATCCTCGTTAAACTACTTTCCAGAAGAGCTAAAACAAGCGGAACAAAAATTAGAATCCACCGTTGACAGTGGTTCAAAATCATTGTATCTAACGTGTTTTGGAGAGGATATAGAACAAGTAGTTGAACAAAATGTCGCCCTAGCGAAGCAATTAGAGCAAGCAAAAATCAAAGGGGATATTCTGCACTTCAGTTCTTTAGGGGATTTTGTACTTTCCACCCAACAACAACGCAATAAAATTGCACAATGGGAGAATTTCTGGGCAAAAAAGAACGCCCAGGCATTTATCACCCAACTCCAATATGAAGGAGCTAAATATGGCTTTAATGAAACAGCCTATCAGCCCTTTTTTACTTTGTTAAATACGGCGTTTGAGCCTATTAGTATAAAAGAATATTCAGCCTTAAATCCAGCGATTATCGACGAGTTCTTAATCGAAAAAAATGGACACTATACGCTGAGTACTGTGGTCAAATTACCGGAAGAAAACAGACAGACTTTCCTAAAACAGTTTCCTGCTTCCAATCACTTTATCGTGATAGACAGAAAAGAAATGAATGAAGCTTTTTTAGGAAATATTGTCCATGATTTTAACGACTTAGTCAACTACTCTTTTATCGCTGTATTTGCTATTTTATGGTTGTTCTTTAAGCGAATTGAAATGGTCATTGTCTCGATGATTCCCCTTGTCGTTACGGGGCTAATCACAGCGGGTTTAATGGGGTTATTCCATATTGAATTCAATATATTTAGTACGATTGTATGTACGATTATTTTTGGACAAGGAGTAGATTTTACGATCTTTATGACCAATGCCCTCCAAAAAGAATACACCACAGGAGAAGAAAGTATGCCAACCTACCGCGCCTCTATTCTTTTAGCCGTATTAACTACTTTATTAGCCGTGGGAACTTTGGTATTTGCTAAGCACCCCGCCTTGAAATCCATCTCTATTGTTTCCATTATTGGAATGAGTGTTGCGGCTATTAATGCTTTTGTGATTTATCCACGCCTATTCAAAATATGTTTCATACGCAGACAGCAAAAAGGAAATTCGCCTATTACACTGCGCTTGTTGTTGCACAGCATGTTGTCTTTCTTGTACTTTGGCGTTTTTGGATTTTTGTATTCTTCACTATCTAAGCTATTTCTTACGATTGCCCCAGGTAAAAAACGAACTAAATTGCGATTATTTAGTAAGGGAATGCGGGGGTATATGACTTCTGTATTGTATTTGAATGCATTTGTGCGTAAAAAAGTACGCAACCCACACCGAGAAACTTTTGACAAACCTGCAATTATCATTGCCAACCACACTTCATTCTTAGATTCTCTTGTGATGGGTATGGTATACCCCAACATTGTGTATTTAGTAAATGATTGGGTATATAAATCGCCAATTTTTGGTAGAGCGATTCAATCTGCCGGTTTTTATCGCGTTTCGGAAGGCGTGGACAACAGTATAGAACACCTAAAAGAAAGAGTAGAAATGGGCTTTTCTTTGATGATCTTTCCAGAGGGAACACGCTCGTATTCCAACCAAGTACAACGCTTTCACAAAGGCGCTTTTTACTTGGCAGAAACGCTGCAATTAGATGTGGTACCCGTTTATATTCACGGCAATTCCGAAACCATTCCAAAAGGAGATTACATCATCTATGATGGTCACATTATAGCTACAATAGGTAAGCGAATTTCGCATCATGACACCTCTTTCGGGAACACTTATACACAGCGAACAAAATCGATTAGCAAGTATTTTAAAGCTGAATTTGCTCAAATTCGCTCAGAGTTAGAAGGCGTAGATTACTTTAAGAAAAAGCTATATTGGGCTTATTTATACAAGTTTCCCCAAGTGGTCAAAGCAGTTAAAGCAGATTATAAACAGTACCGTATGTTCTATTTTGAACTAGATAAAAATTTAGAAGTAGACGCGGTGATCCATCATATTAGCGATGATTATGGACAATTGAATATGCTGTTAACCTTGCAAGAAAGCAAGCGAAAAATATACGGCTATATCGCAAATCAAGAACAACGAGCCGTAGCGAATACCTTGTATATCGTGAAGAAAAGAAAAATTCACTACCTCGATACACTGGAAGTACACGCAAAATGTGATACGCTTTTAGTCAATAGTGCAAATACAGCCTTAACTTCAGCATTCTACTCCCACTATCGCACCATCATTGTGCTTAAAAAGACAGGAGTACAATTGCAGGAGTATGCAGGATTTACAAAAATTAGAGAAGATAACTACACAGTAGTTTGGAATATAAGACAAGATGGAGAATAAATATGATGTAGTCATTATTGGAAGTGGAATCGGAGGGCTAGCTTCTGCTGTTATTCTTGCGAAAGAAGGCAAGAAAGTATGCGTATTGGAAAAAAATAACCAATACGGAGGCAATTTGCAGACCTTTTCAAGAGAGAAATCCATTTTTGATACGGGCGTACACTATATTGGTGGATTACAAGAAGGACAAAACCTATACAAGTATTTTTCGTACTTGGGCATTATGGATAAGCTGAAGTTAAAACAAATGGATCTCAATGGTTATGATTTGATTTCCTTTGGCGATGAAAAAATACAGTATCCTCATGGCCAAGGATATGAAAATTTTGTCCAGCAATTATTGGTCTATTTTCCCGAAGAAGAAAAGGCTTTACGCCAATACATTGCTAAAATTAAATCAATTTGCGATAGTTTTCCCATGTATAACCTAGCTTTGGGAACTGGGTATAATGACCAAATTGTTTCTTATCGATTGTGTGATTTCTTAGATGAAATTACAGCGAATGAGCGCCTGAAAGCCGTATTAGTAGGATCTAATTTCCTCTATGTAGCCAACAAGGAAACTACACCCCTCTATGTACATGCCCTGACGGTAAATTCGTATATTCAAAGTGCCTGGCGTTGTATCAATGGAGGAAGTCAAATTAGCAAATTGCTCATTGCTGAATTAAAAAAATACGGCGGTGAAGTACATAAAAATACCGAAGTTACGATCTTAGAATTTGATGGGGATAGAATTACGACATGTAAAACCAAAGAAGGAAAGGTATTTGCTGGAGAACAATTCATTTCCAACATCAATTTAAAGCAGACGATTCGCATGGTTGGACCCAACCACTTTTCCAAACCCTTTGTAAAGCGAATCATGAGTTTAGAAGAAGTAACCTCTGTTTTTTCCCTCTATATTGTCTTTAAAAAGGACCATTTTCCGTATCACAACAACAATATTTATCACTACAATAGTCTAGCAGATACTTGGGATACAAACGGGCAGTGTAATTCGAGTTGGCCCAACTTACTTGTGGCTTCTATGAATGCTAGTAAATCCGAACAAACTTATGCAGATAGCATGACGGCTATGACCTATATGGACTTTTCTGAAGTAGAGCCTTGGGAACATACGCACAATGTATCGACTATTAAATCCTTGGAACAACGAGATGAAACGTATGAGCAATTCAAATCGGAGAAAGCAGAATTACTCCTTCAAAGACTTGAAAAAGTATATCCAGGTATTCGAGAGTCTATTCAAGGGATGTATACGTCTACCCCATTGACTTATCGCGATTTTATCGGTTCAGAAAAAGGAAATATGTACGGTTTCATCAAGGATGCCAATAGCCCAATGAAAACGTTTATTTCCCCGCGTTCCAAAATAGGTAATTTGTTTTTTAGTGGACAAAATGTGCGAATGCACGGGATTATGGGGGTGACTATTGGCGCTTTTGTAACCTGTATGGAAATGATTGACAAAGAAGGCCTGATAAAAAAATTAAATCAATATTGCGATGACAAAACACATGCATAGAATACTCGCATTACTTCTGCTCGCCCTCTTGGTTGCTAATTGTGGAATTAAGAAAGGACTGAAAGACTTTCCGTCTATTGAACAATACGACACCCTTGTGCCTCGATTGTCTTATGATACCGATACTTTAAAAATTACGGACCAGGCTTACCTTTATCAAAACAAACAAAAGCTATGGGAACTCTATGTTACAGGTGACCCCTACCAAATTGGATTGAAAACAGGGGCTTTAACTCAAGCATTATATCAAAAGCAAGAAACCGTCTTTTTTGCTAAAGTAGAAGAATTTGTGCCCTCAGCTTTTAAACAAAAAATGTTGGTTAAGATGCTGAAATTTTATAACCGACACCTGTATCGCTATATTCCAGAAGAATTTAAAACTGAAATCTATGGCGTATCACAATATGCAACAGACCGATTTGCATATCTAGGGGATGCATATCATCGAAATTTGTACTTACACGGTGCACATGATATCGGACATGCCTTTCAAGATTTGGCTTTAGTAGGATGTTCCTCTTTAGCTGTTTGGGGAGAACATTCAGCAGATGGGGGTTTACTTATCGGTCGAAATTTTGATTTCTACGCAGGAGATGAGTTTGCAGAAAATAAGATTATTGCCTTTGTCAAACCTAAGCAAGGCCACGCGTTTATGTCGGTTACTTGGGGTGGAATGACGGGCGTAGTCTCGGGAATGAATGTAGCAGGATTAACAGTAACACTAAATGCAGGTAAATCTGCAGTACCCTTAAAGGCTAAAACGCCTATTTCCGTCGTGGCTCGTGAAATCTTGCAATATGCTGCAACCATTGAGGAGGCAATTGCCATTGCTCAACAACAAGAAGTATTTGTTTCAGAATCTATTTTAGTAGGAAGTGCCCACGATAAAAAGGCCGTTATTATTGAAATAGCCCCCAAAAATTTTGGGGTATACGATATGCCTAATGTATCCACTGTCATTTGTTCCAATCACTTCCAAAGTGATGCTTTTGCCCAAGATAAACGAAACCTCAAGCAAATAGAAGAAAGTCATTCCCAATACCGCTGGGAGAAGATTAAGGAAATCGTAGACGAAGAACACCAATTATCACCCCTAAAGATGGCGCATCTATTGCGCAATACACAAGGATTAGACAACAAGGAACTTGGCTATGGCAATGAAAAAGCGCTAAATCAACTCCTTGCTCACCACGGTATTATCTTTCAGCCAGAGAAACGCTTGGTGTGGGTGTCTTCCAATCCCTATCAATTAGGCGCATTTGTTGCCTATGACCTTAATGCCGTTTTTTCGAATACCTTTGAAGAAGCCAAATCCTATGCCATTGATAGCTTAAGCCTCGCAGAAGACCCTTTTGTTCACACAAAAGCCTATGCCGATTATGAAGCCTTTAGAACAGAAAATCGCGTGATTGAACAGCAAATTAAGGACAAAGAAAAAATTGATTCAACACGACTCCTTGCATACCAACAGTTAAACCCCGAATATTGGCTAGTTTATTATCGTACCGGGATGTATTACTATAATCAAAAAGAATATCAATTGGCAAAGGAAGCTTTTGAATTGGCATTGACCAAAGAAGTCACTACCCTAAATGCCGAACGAGAAATAAAGAAATACCTCAAAAAAATAAATAGAAAATGGAACTAAATTCGTCAGTTATGAACCAATCAGTTGAGGAAATAAAACATTTTCAGGAGCAAAAACTCAGCGAAGTGTTGCGTTATGTTACCCAGTACTCGCCTTTTTACAAGCAATTGTATCAAGAGCAACAGGTAGATATTTCAGCCATACAAACACTAGAAGACCTCCCTTTGCTGCCGTTGATTACCAAAGACGATTTGCAAAGAAACAACGATGATTTCTTTTGTGTAGACAAAAGGCAAATTATTGACTATGCGACAACATCAGGTACATTAGGCGACCCCGTAACCTTTGGACTAACGGATAGCGATTTAGATCGATTGGCTTTTAATGAAGCGACGTCCTTTGGTATTGCAGGTATTCAAAAAGGAGATACCGTACAACTTATGACGACAATAGACCGTCGATTTATGGCAGGATTAGCCTATTTTTTAGGGCTGCGTAAGCTAGGTGCAGGTGTTATTCGCGTAGGCGCTGGAATCCCACAATTACAATGGGATTCGATCTTAAAGTATCAACCCAAATACCTTATCGGCGTTCCTTCTTTCTTGCTTAAACTCATCGATTATGCCGAAAAAGTGGGGATTGATTACAAAAATAGCAGCGTACAAGGGGTGATCTGCATTGGAGAAGCTTTGCGTACAGCAGATTTACAACCGAGTATTCTCGCCAATCGAATTTTGGAAAAATGGCCGTTGAAACTTTATTCTACTTATGCCTCAACAGAAATGGGAGCTGCTTTTACCGAATGCCAGTACCATCAAGGCGGACATGTAATTCCCGAATTGATCCTGACCGAAATTTTAGATGAACAGAATAAACCTGTTCCAGCGGGAGAATTAGGAGAACTCGTGATTACAACCTTGGGCGTTGAAGGCATTCCGTTGGTGCGATTTAAAACAGGCGATATGGTGAGAAAACATAGTAAACCCTGTCCATGTGGGCGCAATACCTACCGATTAGGCCCCGTAGAAGGGCGCAAAAAACACATGATTAAATACAAGGGAACGACCTTTTATCCGCCAGCCATTCACGACATACTCAATGCATTTACAGCTGTTCAAATGCATTTGGTAGAGGTTCAAACCAACGATATTGGAACAGATGAAATTGTCATTCGATTGGTGAGTAGTGATACGTCAACAGAATATCTGAAACAGATAAAAGATGCGTTTCGCGCCAAATTGAGGGTCACCCCTCAAGTAATCTTTGAAGAAGTGGCCGTTTTGCAACCTATTGTATTTGATGTGTTAAGTAGAAAACCCATTACGTTTATTGATAAACGAGTACAGTAGAACCGCAAAAGAAAGAGTTTAACTTTATAAATGATTTTAAAGGCATTACAACTTTATAAAAACGATAGTTGTAGTATCTTTGTAAAAATATAATGAATCAAAATGGCTAATCAAGTTCGCGTGCGTTTTGCACCTAGTCCAACAGGACCTTTACACATTGGTGGTGTTAGAACAGCATTATTTAATTATTTATTTGCTAAACAAAATAACGGTGTCTTTTACGTGAGAATTGAAGACACAGATCAAAATAGATTTGTTCCTGGAGCGGAAGCTTATATTCTTGAAGCATTAGAATGGTTGGGTATCTCTCCTGATGAAACGATGGGAAAAAACGAAAAGTTTGGACCTTATAGACAGAGTGAACGCAAAGCTTTATACAAACAATATGCAGACCAGTTGATCGAAACTGGATGGGCTTATTATGCATTTGACACTGCTGAAGAACTGGATGATTTGCGTAAAAAAGCGGAAGAAGCTGGTCAAACGTTTATTTATAATCACGGAAATAGAGAACAATTGAGAACTTCGTTAAACTTATCGAAAGAAGAAGTAGATCAATTAATTGCTGCTGACCAACCCTATGTAATTCGCTTTAAAACTCCAGTTGGAGAAACGTTATTTTTACATGATATTATTCGCGGAGAAATCAAATTTGATACTAGTTTATTAGAC
>JASLHL010000230.1 GCA_030152225.1 Flavobacterium sp.
ATTTGGTCCTTATATTCCAACAGAATACGGCGGAGCAGGATTAGACCAAATTTCCTATGGTTTAATTATGCAGGAGATTGAAAGAGGAGATTCAGGTGTACGTTCAACTTCATCTGTTCAGTCTTCTTTAGTCATGTATCCAATTTGGAAATACGGTAACGAAGAACAACGCAATAAATATTTACCAAAATTAGCAACTGGAGAAATGATCGGTTGTTTTGGTTTAACAGAGCCTGACCATGGGTCAAACCCAGGAGGAATGATTACCAACTTCAAAGATATGGGGGATCATTACCTATTAAATGGAGCAAAAATGTGGATTTCGAATGCGCCATTTGCTGATATTGCAGTAGTTTGGGCAAAAAACGAAGAAGGTAGAATTCACGGCTTAATCGTTGAAAGAGGCATGGAAGGTTTCTCTACACCAGAAACACATAATAAATGGTCATTAAGAGCATCTTCAACTGGAGAGCTTATTTTTGACAATGTAAAAGTTCCAAAAGAAAACTTATTACCAAACAAATCAGGATTAGGTGCACCACTAGGATGTTTAGATTCTGCGCGTTATGGAATTGCTTGGGGAGCAATCGGAGCAGCAATGGATTGTTATGATACAGCATTGCGCTACTCTAAAGAGCGTATCCAATTTGACAAACCAATTGGAGCTACTCAATTACAACAAAAGAAATTGGCTGAAATGATCACAGAGATCACAAAGGCACAAATGTTAACTTGGCGTTTAGGTGTATTGAGAAATGAAGGAAGAGCAACAACTGCTCAGATTTCAATGGCAAAACGCAACAACGTAGCTATGGCATTAGAAATTGCTCGTGATGCACGTCAAATGTTAGGTGGAATGGGGATCACAGGCGAGTATTCTATTATGCGTCACATGATGAACCTTGAGTCTGTGGTTACTTACGAAGGAACACACGATATCCACTTGTTGATTACAGGTATGGATGTTACAGGTTTCCCTGCATTCAAGTAGTCTAGCTTATAACAAAATAGATAAACTTTATATAAAGAGCTTCTCCTAACCGAGAAGCTTTTTTACTTTTGTATAAATCTTATAAACACCATGAATATACAATCCGTTAATCAGCTCATTACGCCTGAACGCAACGCTTTATTAGAGCATCCTTTATATCATAAAATAACGACCATCGCCCATTTGCAAAAATTCATGGAAGGCCATGTTTATGCTGTATGGGACTTTATGTCTTTACTCAAGGCGCTACAGCAAAAACTCACCTGTACTACAACGCCTTGGTTTGCTTCGCCTTATCCGCAAACACGCTATTTAATCAATGAAATTGTCTTAGCAGAAGAATCCGATCTAGCAATAGACGGACAGCGTTTGAGTCATTTTGAGATGTACCTTGATGCTATGGAAGGTGCGCAAGCGAACACCCAAATTATAACAGCCTTCTTGGACCAATTACAGCAAGGAAAAACCATCGAACAAGCCATTGCTTCTCTAGCAGTAGATCCAGATATCAAGGCATTTCTTACGTTTACCTTTGATGTAATTGCACAAGGAAAACCACATGAAATAGCGGCAGCCTTTACTTTTGGTCGTGAAGATTTGATCCCTGATATGTTCACTGCTATCTTAAAAGGATTTCAACTTAACTTTCCCGAAACAGATTTGTCGAAATTAATTTATTACTTTGAGCGACATATTGAGCTGGATGGTGATGAGCACGGACCGATGGCCATGCAGATGATTACCGAGCTATGTGGTTCAGATGAACAAAAATGGCAGGATGTTATTCGCATCTCTAAAGCCGCTCTTGAAAAAAGATATGGCTTGTGGAATGCAATTGAACGCAGCATTGAAACAAATTAATTAAATCTATTTATAAAAACACGACGCTATGAATCCATTAAAAGGAAAAAACGCAATTATTACAGGAGGAGGAAGAGGACTAGGGAAAGCTACTGCTTTTGCTTTTGCTAAAGAAGGAATAAACGTGGCAATCACCGGTAGAAATGAAGAACGCCTCCAACAAACGGTAACGGAACTTACGGCTATGGGAGTTAAAGCAACCTACGCTGTGTTTGATGTAGTAGACAAAGAAGCAGTTCAACGTGAAATTGCTAAAGTTATCGCCTTCTTAGGCGGTATTGATATACTAGTGAACAACGCGGGTATTTCTGAATTTGGCAAATTCACTGATATGCCTGCAGCGCGTTGGGAAGAAATCTTAATAACCAATGTAATGGGCGTGTACAATGTAACACGTGAGGTACTTCCGCATTTGATTAAGCAAAATGAAGGTGATATTTTCAACGTAGCTTCTACAGCTGGATTAAATGGAAACCCTACAACTTCTGCTTATTCAGCTTCTAAATTTGCTGTAATTGGCCTGTCCGAATCCCTAATGAAAGAAGTGCGCAAAAACAATATCCGTGTGTGTACCTTAACACCGAGTACAATTGCTTCTGATATGTCAATTGAATTGGGGCTAACAGACGGAAACCCCGATCACATTTTACAACCCGAAGACTTTGCAGAATTACTTGTTGCAACGCTTAAATTACCGCGTAGAGCGATGTTGAAAACAGCTTCGCTTTGGACAACAAACCCTGTATAAATAGTAAAAAAAAAAGCTACCGTGCACGGGTAGCTTTTTTTATTGCATTTTTTTATTGCATTTTTTTTGCAGTGGCGAATCAGATTTCATAAGATGTTACTACATTTGTACCGGTTTTTATATCGTATAAATCTATGGTTCGCAAACTTTTACGCTTTATCTTAAAGCTTGTCTTGTGGTTCTTTGCACTGAGCATACTCTCTGTTATTTTCTTTCGTTTTGTCCCGATTCCCTATACTCCCTTGATGTTTATTCGGCTATATGAGCAAAAGAAAGAAGGTCAACCCTTTACACTCAAACACGATTGGGTTTCTATAGATCAAATCAGTCCAAATTTACAGAAAGCAGTTATTGTCAGCGAAGATGGGCATTTCTTATCCCACAATGGCTTTGATTTCAAAGCGATCGAAAAGGCGATGAAGCACAATGAAAAGGGCAAACGCATCAAAGGGGGGAGTACCATCTCCCAACAAACAGCCAAAAACGTTTTTCTATGGCCTGGACGAAGTTATATCCGCAAGGGATTTGAGGCTTACTTTACGGTGCTTATTGAGCTTTTGTGGTCCAAAGAACGCATTTTAGAAGTCTACCTCAACAGCATTGAAATGGGAAATGGCGTCTATGGTGCAGAAGCCGCAGCCCAACATTGGTATAAGAAAAGTGCAGCTAAACTTTCCGTTCAGGAAGCTGCTGGACTCGCTGTTATTTTACCCAGTCCAAGACGCTACAATCCCGTACAATCTGGTCCTTATGTAAGCAAGCGTAAACAGACCATTTCGAAGTATATCAAAGGCTATGGCCCACTAGATTTAAAGAAGAAAAACAAATAAAATATTCCTTTTTTCGTTAAAAATTTTCATCTAAACTAGATTTTTCCTAACTTGTAGTCAAACTTAAAATTATTTGTTATGAAAAAACTCGTATTAACATTAGCACTTGGCGGATTACTTTTCGCTACATCATGTAAAGACAACAAGGCGGAGCCTACTGAAGCAGATACTACGCCAGCAATTGAACTAAATGAAGCGAAATCAGAAGCGGAGATTAAATTTGATCAAGCAAAACAAGCTTTAGATGAAGCTATAAAAAGTGGAGATAAAGCAGCAGAAGAAGCGGCTAGAAAAACACTAGATGACGCTCAAAAAGCTTGGGAAACAACTAAACAAAAAACGGAAGATGCCGTAAATCACATGGAAGAAAAAGCGAATGAATTAAAAGAAGACGCTCAAAAATCCTTAGATGAGGCAAAAGACAAAGCGGATGAATTAAAAGACGAAGCAAAAGAGAAAGCTGAAAAAGCAAAAGAAAGCGTAAAAGAAGCAGCAAAAGAAACTCAAAAAGGGTTGGAAAATGCCGCAGATAAATTGAAAAAATAATTAAAATGAGGACCTGGAAACAGGTCCTTTATTTTTTTACACATCAATAGTTTTTCTGTCATTTATCAAAAAAAAAAGTATTTTATCTTTTATTTACCAGACTAATCCATGGTTCTTTCTTCTTTTTTTCGTAATTTGTAAACAACTAAAAATTAAACACTATGAAAACAAATATTGGTCTAAAAGACGATGTAAGACAAAAAGTAACGGATGTACTCTCTCGATTATTAGCAGATGAATTTGTACTGTATACCAAAACAAGAAAAGCGCATTATAACGTAGAGGGAATAGACTTCCACTCCATGCACTTATTTTTCCAATCCCAATATGAAGCAACGATTGTAGATGTTGATGATATCGCAGAGCGAATTCGTCACCTAGGTCACTATGCTCCTAGTAGCTTGAAAGAATACCTTGCTTTGACACAATTAACAGAGTCTAGAGACAATGAAGGCAATGACAGTGCTTCTTGGATTAAAGACTTGTGTAAAGATCACGAAGCAATTATTGTTTTCTTAAGAGAAAACATCGATCCCATTGACGAAATGCACGATCAAGGTACCGCTGATTTCTTGACGAGTTTATTAGAAAAACACGAAGAAGCAGCTTGGATGTTACGCGCACATATTAAGTAATATTCAATTCCTTATTTATTATAGAGGTTTGTCTTTAAAAGGCAAACCTTTTTTGTTATTTTTACGGTCAACCCAGAACAATTCCAAAAATAATGAAACGATTAATTATACTTGTGGCTGCAGCTTTATTGCAGTATGCTTGTACGTCCTCTCCCCAAACAGAGTCAGAAAAGGCGCTTTTATTTCAAAAGACCTTAAATAAAGAATTTGCCAACAAAGATACCTCTCCCTTAGTACCCGATGCATTGAAGAACTTCAAAGAGCTGGATTTCTTCCCTGTGAACGAACGTTTTATTATCGAAGCGCAATTTACCCGTACACCGGACGAAGTTCCCTTTGAGATGCCTACAACAACTGAACGCAAACCCATCTATGTCAAGTATGGCGAAGCTACTTTTCTATTGAATGGCAAAGAGCAAAAGTTAGATCTGTTTCAAGATATCAACCTACGCAATCAAAAAGAATACGAAAAACATTTATTCCTTCCTTTTACAGATTTAACCTCCGGTGTTAGCACCTATGGTGGAGGTCGTTATATTGATTTAGAGATTCCGGAAGGAGAGGTGATCGTCTTGAATTTCAATTTGGCTTATAACCCATATTGTGTGTATAATCCCAAATTTTCTTGTCCTATTCCACCGGAACAGAATTACATTAATGCCGAAATTAATGCAGGGATCAAAGACTATAAATACAAATAATAAAAAAAACCTCAATCTTGCGATTGAGGTTTTTTTTATTATTTGTATTGGTACAATTTACTTCAATTTCTTTACACCCATATTGTATAAAGTAAAAGCTTGTAAATCAACATTTTCTTGAACTTGCTGTGCAATTGATTTACCAGCACCATGTCCTGCATTAGTTTCAATGCGGATTAACATCGGGTTATTTCCTTTGTTGTGTGCTTGTAATTCAGCTGCAAATTTAAAGCTGTGTGCAGGTACAACACGGTCATCGTGATCTCCTGTTGTTACCATTGTAGCAGGATAAGATTCTTCTTTCACATTGTGTAGAGGAGAATATCCTTTCAAGTAGTTGAACATTTCTTTGCTATCTTCAGCTGTTCCGTAGTCATATGCCCATCCAGCGCCAGCTGTAAAGGTATGGTAACGCAACATATCTAATACACCTACAGCAGGTAGAGCTACCTTCATTAAATCAGGACGTTGTGTCATTGTTGCTCCAACTAATAATCCTCCGTTTGATCCCCCTTTGATTGCTAAGAAATCAGAAGAGGTGTATTTATTGTCAATTAAGTATTGAGCAGCAGCAATGAAATCGTCAAATACATTTTGTTTTTGCATTTTTGTTCCCGCTACGTGCCAAGCTTTTCCATACTCACCACCCCCTCTTAGGTTAGGTACCGCATATACTCCACCATTTTCTAACCAAATAGCATTAGCAATACTGAAAGAAGGCGTTAAACTAACGTTGAATCCTCCATAAGCATATAGCATTGTCGGATTTTTACCGTTTAATTCAATTCCTTTTTTGTACGTAATGATCATCGGTACTTTTGTTCCATCTTTCGAAGTATAGAATACTTGTTTAGACTCATACTGCGTAGAATCAAACTTCACTTTAGGCTGCTCGTAAACTTTAGAGGTACCCTCTTGTACATCTAAAGCATAGATTGTTCCTGGTGTAATGTAGTTAGTAAATGAGTAATACAGGGTTGTATCTTCTTTTTTACCTCCAAATCCGCTTGCTGTTCCGATACCAGGTAGTTCGATTGTTCTGATTTCTTTTCCTGTATAATCGTATTGTTTCACCATAGAAACGGCATCTTTCAAATAGCTGGCAAAAATATATCCTCCCCCTTTTGTTGGTGACAATACATGTTCTGTTTCTGCGATGAAATCTACCCAGTTTGCTTGTTGTGGTTTTGTTGCATCAACTGTTACTAGACGTGAATTCGGTGCATTGAAATCGGTTTCGATAAACAATTTACCGTCTTTACTATCTAATACACTACTACTGCTATCGAAGTTATTCACCAAGGTTACAATAGGACTATTTGCCTTTGTTAAATCTTTGATATACAATTCATTCCCATAAGTTGAATTTGCCGCAGAAATAACCAAATATTGGTTGTCTCCTGTTACATATCCACCAACATATCTTCTCTTCTGGTCTTTACCAAAGATTAAAGCATCCTCTTTTTGAGCTGTACCTAACTTGTGATAGTATAATTTGTGCTGATCTGTTTTGGCAGACAATTCGCTTCCTTCTGGTTTCTCGTAGCTTGAATAGTAAAATCCTTCGTTTTTAAACCAAGAAACCCCACTAAATTTAACATCTACTAAGGTATCGCCAATCACTTCTTTCGTTTCTGTATCGATCACAATCACCTTTCTCCAATCACTTCCTCCTTCTGAAATGGCATAAGCTGCTTTGCTTCCGTCTTCAGAAAAATCAATACTACCTAGTGATGTTGTACCATCTGTAGAGAATTTATTAGGATCTAAGAATACTTCTTCTTTTCCTGCTTCATCTTTGCGGTATAAAATCGACTGATTTTGTAACCCATCATTTTTGAAAAAATACGTGTATTTTCCTTCTTTAAATGGAGCGCCAATTTTTTCGTAGTTCCATGCTTCTTCCATTTGTTTTTTCAGCTGATCTCTAAATGGAATTTGAGCTAAGTAACCATACGTTACTTCATTCTGTGCTTTTACCCAAGCTGCAGTTTCTTCAGAACGGTCGTCTTCTAGCCAACGGTAAGGGTCTGCTACTTCAACCTCAAAGTACGTATCAACTACATCTCCTTTTTTCGTTTCTGGATATTGGATATCCGCTACCTGTTCTTTTGCCCCTTCATTTTTACATGAAATAATCAAAGTTGCTACAAGAAGAGTCATTAACGATTTTCTCATAATAAATAATTCTATTTTTAAATTTCTTTGCTAGTAAATATATTAATAAATAATGCAAAAGCAAGGCCTGAAGCCTTGCTTTTATCCAATTATAAACCAATTAACAAGTAAATATTAATGTGCGTGATCGTGATCATCTCCGTCATGGTCGTGATCGTGGTCGTGATCATGTCCTCCATCGCCTTCACCTGTAGGCACAATTTCAATATTTCTAAATTCCATCGTTTGATTCCCTGACTTATCCAATACTTTTACCACAAAGTGATAATTTCCCGGTTTTGCATTGGCGTCAATGATAATTTCATGGTGGTGAATCTTATCGTTTTTCACTCCACCTAAGCTCCATGTCTTATTAAACGCAAACGGTTTTCCTTCTGTGGCTGTAGGGCTTACTGTTTTAATTGCATGGGTGTGATTATCCCCTCCTGAATGGTTATGTCCATCGAAATTATTGTGAATATCCACATTATAAGAAGCTAATCCGTCGTTATCCGATACCACCATATCAAAGTGAATATCTTTTCCTGCTTCTAATTTTGCTCCTTCTTTTGGTGCAATTAAATCCACTACAGGTTTTTCTGTGTCCGTGTTATTATCACTCGAACATGAAGTAAAAGCGAATACACTCGCTATTGATGCTATTGCTATATATTGTAATTTTCTCATTGTTTTAAATTTTAAAATGATGGTGTATTGTTGTTGTTTCTGTTGTTTTGTTGTTTCCTTTTGAACTTTACACCCACGGTGGACCGCGATTAAAATAAAAACAACTTCTTCGTTGTTCAATGCGTGCTCTTGTTTCTACAAGAACTATTTCATCTATTACTAAGGGGACAATAGCAATAGTATAACTAGGAACTTCAATAGCGGGATGAATCTTAAACAAGTATTGGTCACAATAGTGCACTTTACTCCCATCGATCCATTCTAATGCGTGATTTCGCGCTCCAAATTCATGTTCAATAATAACATAGTGTAGTAAGTTACTCGTTAGTGGAATAAAAAATACAACAACTAAAAAAAAGTACTTACTAACACGACTGTTAGTTTGTTTCATTAAAACGGTATTTGGATCATTAATTGAATGGATCTACCTAGTTCTGGAATTCCCAGTGGTCGATAGAAACTCATGTGATTTAAGATTTTTGCATCAAAAATATTGGTTGCCGTCAAACTTGTTTTGGCTTGTACTTTACCTAAGTGAATCGTTGAAGAAATTCCAAACCCGTAGCTTTGTGAACTGGGTGTAATATCTTCCCCTTGTGCAATTCGCTCTTGTTCTGCATACCATTTACCGTTGACAAAAACTTCTGAATTTTTAAATACTTTCCAGTCATTAAAAGCATAGCTCACCTGACCAAAAAAATTGGCTGGTGTTGAAAATGGCAATGGATAATTTCCATTTTTACCATTGTCTACCTGCTTATTGTAAATAAATTCAAAAATTCCCTCAACCGTTAAGCGATCCCAAAAGCGTTTTTCTGCTTTCCATTCAAATCCGGTAATCAGCGCTTTGGATTGGGTGTATTCGTAAATTTGTCCACTATCAGGTAGGATTGAAAAGGTACCTGTAGGTTTTAAGAAAATATAATTGGTAAAATAATAGGCATAAGGACTGATGGTCGTACTAAACGTTTCCGTTTGTACTGTCGCTCTCAAGTCAAGGGCAATTCCCTTTTCAGGATCTAAGTTTGGGTTTCCTTTTTCATGACGAAAAGCACCGTGGTGTACCCCATTTGACGCCAATTCAATCGCGGTGGGAAAGCGAAAATTCGTTCCAACAGTTGCCGCTATATTGAAATGAGGTGTCCAGTCGTATTTAGCTCCGATCATGGCGTTGAAACTACTAAAATCGCGATCTTGTTTATCACTACGCTGTGCATAATTTGCTGCTGTTTCGACAGATTGCCCTCTATCGATCAAATAATCATAGAGGATTGGGTCGTAAAAAGGTTTAACGTGAACACTGGCGTAGTCTGCGCGGATTCCCGCCTCCCAAGTAAGGCGATCATTGACGAAATACTCGTACATCCCAAAAGCACCTACTCCTAATTTATTAAATTTTGGCAACAAAAACCCATATCCTCCAATCGTATTGTTTTGATAATTCTGTTGAATCCCCACTGTTAGTTTATGTTCATTTGAAAACAAATGCTCATATTTTACAGCCGCATCAAACGTATTCAATACGAATTCCAACTCCAAATTTGGATTCTTTGTTGGAGGTGTTTGATTGGAGAAATGGGAATGAAAGAGGCTACTTTCTTGTCTTTTATTATTTTGAAACGCGAGTAAAACGCTTAATTTATCACTTGCTGATAGCTCCCATGTAGCGGTATTAGTCACCTTAAAATGGTTAACCGATTGGTTGGGCAGCTCTACATTTCGGTGATGCCCATCATCTTGTACGGCTGCAATATTGGGAATTCCATGTGCTCCAGGGAAGAATCCACTTTTATCATATACATTGCTAATGCTCAATATATTTTTAAAGTTTTCTTCTACATAGCCCACTTGCCCATATAGCGCTATATTATTTCCAGCTGTGTTTTTCATGCGTCCACCTTCAATCGGAATGATTGTATTGAGGTAGTCGATTTGTTTGATTGGCACGCGATAATCGGCGTAATCCTGTGCTGTGGCTTTGAATTTATAGAAAAAGCGATCACTTCGTTGTTTAATTTGAACCGAAGCGCCAATGGCATCATTAACCGATTTACCATAAACGATAGCTTTTCCGTCAAAAGAATGCACTTGCGGTACTTTTTCGTTGTTGATTTTAATAACTCCTCCAATAGCATCACTTCCATATTCGATGGCACCAACTCCTTTTATTACTTCTACTTCTTCTGTACTCAAGGCATCGATTTCCAATCCGTGATCTGCTCCCCATTGTTGTCCTTCTTGTTTGGCGCCATTTTCGGCCACGGCCACACGGTTAAATCCCAAGCCGCGAATCACAGGTTTAGAAGCTCCTGCACCAATATCCATGGAGTTTACACCAGCAACCGATTCGAGTGTTTTAGCCAATGAACCTGCAAATTTCTCAACGAGCTGTTGGTTAGAAACTTTATCGACATGTTGAACTGTATGCTTAGCCTCACTAGATACCACTACTTGCTCTAGTACGGTAGTACTTTCTTTTAGGTGCAGATCCAATTCTTGATCTGCCACTAGGTTTACGGGAATATTTAATGTTTCATAGCCCAAGTAAGAAACCGTCAATTGATAGGTTCTCTTTTCCAGGGGTTTGGTTTGGAATCGCCCTTTGACATCGGTCATAAAAGCTTGATCCCCTAAGGTAATTGTTGCGCCAATTAAGGCTTCTCCATGATAATCTGACACTCTTCCCTTGACAGTATACGACTGTGCAAGCATACCTAAAGAGCACAACAGCATCATCCATGTACATAGATTTCTCATTGTATCGTGTAGGTTTTAATTAATAAAATAACAGTTCTATTCAACAAAGTGAATGAACTAAAATTGGATAATTAAGCCAACACGGGCGGTGCGCGAAGGGAATAATAAACATGAGCAAGGGGAGTAAATCGAAAAACAACTTCCTCTTGAACTTCTTGGATGGTTTGGTAGGTTAAACATTGCCACTCTACTTGGATAGGCTCTAATCCGGAAGTCGGAATACTATCACAAGCAAAACAATGATCTGCATGACTGTGATCTTCGGTTAGTTGAACACCGCCATAATCGCCACGGCTTTCGGAGAAATGCGCGTGTGTGCGATGCTCATTTTCATAAGCAATCGCCGTAGAAATGTGTTGATAGCTATGGAACAATTGAAATACTGTGGTAAACAAAAAAGCTACCACTAACAATATCCTTGCTATCATTTTTTTTCTACTCATCTCAGGCAAATATAGTACAGATTATTTAGTTAGAAATTTTTTTATGCCTTTTTTATTGATCTTTCTACTTTAACCTAGGTTTTGAAAAAGTCAACACCAAAAGGCGCCTATTGCGTTTTCTACAGCTAATTTAATTAATTTTTTCGCTTTGTTTCCCCAACGTCTCTAATACTTCACGATTTCCTAACGATTTATTAAATTAAAGCTAACATAGAACAAACAAGGGCTCAGCCATACTCCCTTTCGATTTTATCAAAAAAAACACCTTGGCCAATCAAAAGAAATATTAGATCTACGAATAAAAATAAAAAGTCGTAAATTATTCTCAAATAAATACAGGATATTCAAACGCAATATAAAAAACTCATTTGCAAAAAGATCACATTTAGACTATTTAAATATCGTGTATTTAACAATTAATACCTTTATACAAAACAAAATTACCTTAACATTAAAACAATAAGACATAAAGCTTCTTTATCTTTGTGTTTCGTCTAAAATTTAAACTAATGAAGAGTAAGTTACTAGGTAGTATTTTAATCATTGCAGGGTCATCTATAGGAGGTGGAATGCTTGCTATGCCCATCACATCTGCGGGTGTTGGTTTTTGGGGAACCACTTTACTACTAGGCATTATTTGGTTTGCCATGTGCTATACTGCTTTACTCATGGTTGACTTATACGACTATAACGATCCTTCAGCTGGGTTTAATACCCTAACAAAGAAATATGCAGGTCCATTTATCAATAAGCTCGCAGGTTTTAGCTTGATGTTTTTAATTTACGGTTTAACAGCGGCTTATATTTCTGGAGGGGGAACCATTATCAAAACAAATATCGATCTGCTGTTTGACATCAACTTTAACACCTACGCTGCCATCTTACTCTTTGCCCTTGTATTTGGGGGTATTGTCGTTATTGGTACTCAATGGGTAGATTGGTTGACACGTGGTATTTTTATGGCTAAACTAATTTTTCTAGTCTTGCTGGTTTTCTTGCTGTTTCCTTTTGTCAAACAAGCGAATTTACTGCACAGTCCTTTATCGGTTGGTATAACCCTTACTGCGATTCCCGCCATTTTCACCTCTTTTGGTTTTCACGGTAGCATTCCCAGTATTGTTCAATACCTCGACGGAGATAAAAAGCGCCTCAAACGAGCCTTTGTTCTTGGTAGTTTACTGCCACTAGTTGTGTATCTCATTTGGCAAGTTGTCGTTTTAGGTAGTTTGGACCAGATGCGTTTCATGCAAATACTACAAGAAAACTCAGGTTTAAAAGGACTTATTTTGAGTATTCGGGAGATGTCTCATTCAGCTCATGTAGAAACGCTGTTTAGCTTATTTGCTGCAACAGGCTTAGGAACATCATTCTTAGGGGTTAGTATTGGTCTTTTTGATTACTATAAAGACGTTTTCAAAGTCAAAAACAATCCAGCTATCATAACAAGTGTAGCGGGTTTATTAACGTTTATTCCTCCCTTGCTATTTGCCTTGTTCTACCCAGAGGGATTCATTCTTGCTCTAGGTTATGCTGCAATTGCTGGAGTTATACTAGCTTTGTTCATCCCACAGTACTTATACATCAAAGCCATGACTTATCACAACAAAAACATAAGCATAGGGCAACGCTCTCTTATGGCTTTCATTTTTGTTCTAGCAGCACTCATCATTTTTGCGCAGATCAAAATAGCCCTAGGGCAATAAAACAAAACACAATAAAAACACGACACATCAATCATGAGAAATATACATGCTCTAATCTTACTACTCGTTTTTTTGGGCCCCTTGTTTTCTTATGCACAAGAACAGTTCAATCAAACGAATGATACACTAGAAAAAAAGACGTTTCTTGAGCAGATCATTCACTATTTTGAAGAAGCAAAAAAAGATAAATCACAAAGTGAATTTGATATTTCCTTTATTGGAGGCCCCAGCTACTCGGTTGATACCAAATTGGGTTTGGGACTTGTTGCTTCAGGCTTGTATCGCTTAGATCGTGAAAACTTGGAATTGTCACCTTCTAACGTTTCCATCTACACCAATATCACGACGAGTGGTTTCTTTGCTATTGGCGTGGAAAACAACACCATCTTTCCTGATGATAAGTTTAGAATCAATGCGGACATGTCATTTACCTATATGCCTAGTAAATACTATGGCATTGGATATGCTGCGGGCGATGCGGGTAATTATTCCAAATACAACGAATATCGCTTGTCTCTAAAAGCTGATTTTCTTGCAGAGGTCGTTCAAGATGCATACATCGGGGTCACTTTTGCAGCAAAAAATCTTCGTGGTAGTGGTTTTGAAAAAGAAGAATTTCAGCCTGACGAGAATTTAACGACCACTTTGGTAGGGGGTGGTTTACTCTTTTCCTATGATACACGCGATTTTATTCCCAATCCCGAAAAAGGGCTCTTTTTACAGTACCAGCAAACCTTTTTTTCACGTACTCTAGGCAGTAATATTCACTTCAGCCAAATTGAAACCACTGCGCGATACTATAAACGAGTAGCACCTAAGACGATATTAGCTTTTGATTTCAACGGAATTTTCAACAATGGAGATGTACCTTGGAATATGATGGCACAAATTGGAGGCCCCCGACAAATGCGAGGATACCTCACTGGACAATACCGCGATCGCAAAGAATTGAATACTCAGGTAGAATTACGTCAAAAAATATACAATCGACATGGATTAGTCCTTTGGGGTGGTATGGGAAATGTATTTGACAAATTTGATCATTTCGCTTGGTCCCAAACCTTACCTACTTATGGGGTTGGCTATCGATGGGAATTTAAAAATCGAGTAAATATTCGCTTTGATTACGGAATTGCACGAGGTCAAAGTGGTTTTTATTTTAATATTAACGAAGCATTCTAAGTACATGCCTATGCGTGAAACAGCACAAAAAAGAAGTCTCTTAGGAAGACTAAGCCATAATCCAGTAGCTTTATTCTATATTTACTTACTAGTAAATATGGTTCCTACTTTTTACTTTACCCTTTTTCAACCCTTGAATTTCTTGGGAAGAGCTACTGTATTTCTTTTCCCTTTGAGTTTGTACCTCCTTGTATTTTCACTATTTAAAAACATAGGGCGAACGCAAATTATTTTATTTCCCGTTTTATTTATTCACGCTTTTCAGATTGTGTTATTCTACCTTTTTGGTGAAGATGTAATTGCCGTGGATATGTATTTAAACGTGGCAACGACGAATACAACAGAGATCACGGAATTATTGGGAAGCTTGCTCCCATCGATTGGTTTTGTGTGTTTGTTGTATATTCCCACACTCGTATGGGCAATCCTTCAGTGGAAAAGAAAATTATACCTTCCTAAAGTGGTTAGACATCGCGCCTTCAACAGTGGAATTCTACTTTTTGTCGCTTCATTTTTACTCTCTATGGGGTCTCAAAATACAAATAGAGAGGCCTTTGCCTTTACGGTAGATGTTTATCCTATCAATGCTTATTATAACTTGAATTTCGCAATCAAAAAATGGGGAAAAGTCAAAGCATATCCGCATACGTCTAAGAACTTTAGCTTTGAAGCCAAGCGTACGACAACAGATAGTTTACGCGAAATTGTAGTCCTAGTTGTAGGAGAAACAGGACGAGCACACAATTGGCAACTCTATGGTTATGACCGTCCGACCAATCCGCTTTTAGCTCAACAAGAGCATCTAGTCTTATACCAAGATGTATTGACCCAATCCAATACTACACACAAAAGTGTATCCATGATTCTATCCGATGTCAATGCAGCGAACTATCAAGATATTTACTACCGAAAAGGAATTGCACAGGCATTTAAAGAAGGGGGATTTACCACCATCTGTCTTTCGAATCAATCGGAGAATAATTCGTTTATAGAATATTTCACTAAGGAAGCGGACATCTACCAAACCATTCGCACAACAGATAGCAAAACTCATGTAACAGTAAATCGACCGGATGAGGAACTCATTCCCTTAATGACGGATTTAATTGAAAAAACACCAGGTAATTTATTTATTATCCTACACAGCTATGGTTCACATTTTAATTACAAAGAGCGCTATCCACAAGCGTATCGACAGTTTACCCCAGATAACCTCACTGCAGTGAGTCGCAGACAAAAGGAACAATTAGTCAATACCTATGACAACAGCATCCGCTATACCGATTATTTCTTGTCATCGACCTTAGATGCCTTAAAGAAAATCGATGCAACTAGTATGCTGTTATACACCTCAGATCACGGTGAAGATCTATTTGATGATGATCGCGGTTTATTTTTACATTCCTCTCCAACACCGTCGTATTACCAATTGCATATTCCGTTCTTCATGTGGTTTTCGAATTCGTTCATTGACGCACATCCTGAACAGTATCAACTTGCTCAATCGCGACAAACACACCCCATCAGTACACATGTGATCTTTCACACCTTACTCGATGTGGCAGCGATACAAACGCCACATTTCAAGCCTGAATATTCACTTGTCAATCCTCAGTTTACAGTCTTGCCTCGCTTGTATTTAAACGATCACGATTTGGCTGTTCCTTATCAGAAAATGAACTTGAAAGAGGAAGACTTTGAACAAATTAAAAAATTGAATCTAAAAAATTAAACGATATGAAGTCTTATTTACAACTATTTTCCTTTGTGATTTGCTTGCTATTGTCTACCAGCCTATGGGCTCAAAAAGAGCGATTCGAATTATTGCCTTTTGGCAATATGAATCAATGGCAAGTTAGAGAGATAAAAGAATCGCTTCTCATTGGAGGAAATATGAGATACCTTTATTCTATCAATGATTCAAAGGATACCTTAAAAGACAATACCCCTTATAAAAACACGCGTTCCCCCTGGGCAACTTCATCCGTTTTAGCTGTTGTGAGCGGCATTACAAAAGGAAGTGTAACCGTGTTCCCTGAGAAACGAGGCAGTGGTTTTGCTGCGCGTTTGGAAACAAAAGTAGAGCGCGTCAAAGTGTTAGGCATCTTGAACATCAACGTTTTGGCCAGCGGAACAATTTTTCTTGGCGAGATGATTGAACCGATAACAGACACTAAAAACCCACAGAGTAAACTAGTCACTGGAATTCCTTTTACCAAAAAACCAAAAGCGCTACAGTTTGATTACAAAGTAATTACAGGAGGAAAATCGAGTCGAATTAACGGTGTAGGTAAAGGTACTGTGCTCAATCAAAACGACAAGGCAGAGATTCGCATTTTACTGCAAAATCGCTGGGAAGATAAAGAGGGGAAAGTACACGCCAAACGAGTAGGAACAGCTTGGCTCAATTTAACCCAAACACAAAAAGAGTGGAAGAACAAGTTCCAACTCAAAATTAATTATGGCGATATTCGAAATCAAGCAGTTTACCAAAAAGAAATGGCACTTCGCACAGGAGAATTTACGGATTATACCCGCAATAGCAAAGGGCAAATGACTGAAATAATAGAAGAAGGTTGGGGAACAGCCGATGATCCCGTAACCCATCTTATCGTTCAATTCTCTTCAAGCAATGGAGGTGCTTATATCGGAAATGAAAATAGTCGATTATGGGTAGATAATGTTGGGCTAGTTTATGAGTAAACGGTTCACAGTTTACAGCTTACAGGTCACCGTTTCGGTTCACCGTTAACTGTAAACTGTTAACCGTTAACTAATCCCTATCTTTCACCTGCTTTTGGATCAGCACCGTATTCATTTTGACCAGGTGTACTATCCAAACAAGCAAAGTAAAGCAATACTAAACCACCAATACCTGTTAATCCAATCAAGATTAACCAGCCACTTTTTCCTGTATCGTGTAAACGACGAGCTAAAAGTCCTAATGAAGGCACTAATACCGCTAAGCTATATATATATCCGATGAAACCTAATGGACCCAAGATTTTATCTACAATTCCTAAAATGATAGAAATAATCAAGCTGACCAAGGTAAAAGACCAATATTCTTTACGTCTTACACGTCCATTAAAATCAGCATAGTGATTTTTTAAAATGTTGATAAAATTTTCTTTTAATGTAGTAAAATTCAATTCCATTTTTTCTTTGTATTTATGTTTTCAGAGAACGAATGTAAAGTTCTTTCTTTAAAAATTCACAAAATTAGAACAAAGTTCACTATAAATAGGGAGGAAAATGGTGGACGGTTTAC
>JASLHL010000336.1 GCA_030152225.1 Flavobacterium sp.
CTGGGGAGCAGACCGCAGTGGGTATGTTGAGTTTTCAACAAGGATCCAAAGCGATCAACGTGAAGGATGCCTCTCATGCGGAAGGACAAGTGGAAAAGATCGGTAATGAACCTTTCCAATATCCCAAAGGCGATGAGCAAATGTACCGCTATGCGCGCATTACAGCCCCTTCTTCAGTGAAAGACGCTTTTGTAGGGGAGTACCGCACCAAAGACGATGCTTTTTTTCAAGCACGTCCTACCACAGTGGGTGTTATTAAAGAGCTGAATACGTCAGAATACTGGTTGTTAGACCGCGGCGATAATACGAAGAGCGATATCTTACTGACTTTGAGTTGGGATGAGCGCACCACTTTACCAGCGATGTTGGTGGATCCAGAAAGCGAACTGCACATTGTTCGTTGGGATGCTACCCAACAATTGTGGGTGGATGAAGGAGGTGTTGTTGATATGTCTTCCAAAGAAATTACGACCGTATCTGCAGTAAAAGGCTATGGATTTTTCACCTTAGCCACAGTTAAGAAAGACTGGATCTTAGATGGTGATATCGTGATTTACAACCTAGTTACTCCAGATGGTGATGGTAAGAACGACTACTTTATTATTGACAACATCCAGAAATATCCAAATAATACCGTAGAGATTTACAACCGTTGGGGAGTACGCGTCTACGAGACCAAAGGGTATGATCCTAAGGGAGATGGTAGTAGCAATGTATTTAAAGGCTATTCCGAAGGTCGCGTTACGGTAGATAAGAGCAAAAAACTGCCAAGTGGTACGTATTACTACGTGGTTACGTATGAATACAGCGATGCCAATGGTAGCCGTATGATTAAGAAAGCTGCAAATTTACATTTGGAGTCTAATTAAATCAATAGTAGATGAAACTAAGAAACACAATACAGACGATTGTTCTTGGGGGTATAGGCTTGTTGAGTATGACTCACGCCTATGGGCAACAAGATCCACAATATACCCAATACATGTACAATCACTCGAACATTAACCCTGCTTATGCAGGGAGTAATGAAGGGTTGAACATCTTTGGCTTGTATCGTACCCAATGGGTAGGATTAGAAGGCGCCCCAAAAACAGCGACGCTATCAGTGAATAGCCCTTTAGGTGATTCAGGTTTAGGCTTAGGTGTAAACTTTGTCAACGACCACTTAGGTGTGATGGACGACAATACGCTGTCGATTGATTTATCCTATGCGATCGATTTGAATTACCACTATAAGTTGGCCTTCGGATTGAAAGGATCTGCAAACTTACTGGATGTGAATTACAGTAAGTTGCACATTTACAATCCGTCAGATCCTGTAGCGGAGAGTGATATCAAGAATAAATTTACTCCGAATATAGGAGCAGGATTGTTCTTATACTCAGACAAGGCCTATGTGGGCTTATCTGCACCTAACTTGTTAACTCGCACGCGTTATAACGACAACGATGTGAGAACGCTACGAGAAAAGGTTCACGTTTTTGCGACAGGGGGTTATGTTTTCGATCTGAATCGCGACATAAAATTCAAACCCGCAGCTATGGTGAAGATCGAAGAAGGTTCACCCTTGCAGGTTGATCTAACAGCGAACTTTATGTTTGTTGAGAAGTTTACCGCTGGTATCGCTTATCGTTGGGATGCCTCAGTGAGTGGTTTAGTAGGTTTTCAAGTATCTGAAAATATCTTTGTTGGGTATAGCTACGATGCTGAGACGACTAAGCTAGCGAACTACAACTCAGGCTCGCATGAGATTTTTATGCGCTTTACTTTGTTTAACGGCTTTAAGCGTATCACAGCGCCAAGATTCTTCTAAAAGATACACGTATGATAAAACAGATAGTACAACTGGGTATTTTGAGTGTAGCTTTGAGCTTCAGTCTCTCAGGATACAGCCAGATAAAAAAGGAAAAAAAAGGAGATAAGGACTTTGATCGTTTGGCTTATGTCGATGCGATCAAAGTATACGAACGCATGGCAGATAAAGGGTATGTGAATATCTCTATCTTACAAAACTTAGCGGATGCTTACTATTTCAACGGAAAATTAGTTGAAGCCAATAAGTGGTATACGGAACTATTTGAAGGGACTTATGAGGATAAAGACTTGTCTAAATTACCCTCAGAATACTACTACCGCTATGCACAAACGCTAAAAGCAGTAGAGAACTATCCCAAGTCACAAGAGCTGTTGGATCAGTTTGCAGCGCTGGAAAAAGAAGATTCTCGTACCGCCTTATTCAATAAGAACCGCGACTATTTAGCGCATATTGAAAATCACTCCGATCGCTATGACATCAAGTTACTCGACTTGAATACGGAATACTCCGATTATGGCGGAACGATTGTAGGCGATCAGTTTATTTTTACATCAGCTCGCGCAACGGATCATCAAAGTGGAAATCAAATTCACTCGTGGACCAACGAAAGTTATACGAGTTTATACAGCTCAACTATTGGTCCCAACGGATTTGAAGAACCTGTTGTTTTTGCGGCAGAGCTCAATTCCAAAGTAAATGACGCAACAGCTGTTTTTACCCAAGATGGCAATACGATGTACTTTACGCGTAACAACTCCAAATCCAGTGGAAGAAGTAAGCAAAATAGAGACAAAACGTCTTTATTAAAATTATATAAGGCAGTAAAGCAATCGGATGGGAAGTGGGGACTAGTAGAGGAATTACCGTTTAACTCGGATAATTTCAATACAGCCCATCCTGCTTTAACTCCTGATGACAAATGGTTGTACTTTGTTTCAGATCGCAAGGGAACTTTAGGACAATCGGATTTATTTCGCGTGGCGCTTTATGAAAATGAAGGGTATGGTGA
>JASLHL010000267.1 GCA_030152225.1 Flavobacterium sp.
CATCGACTTTCTTAAAATCGATTTTTACAAACGTATATAAACAACAAAAGCCGACTATAAGTCGGCTTTTATTTTGTCTTTGCGGAAGGGGAGGGATTATTTTCATGATCCCAAAAAAGGGGGGGCTTCAATACAAAACAAAGCCATTCACTTTGTTCATTACTTTTGTTGTTTATATCCTTTTTGTTAAAACTAACGTTTACAAAAGTCCATAAACAACAAAACCCGACTATTGTCGGGCTTTGTTTTGTCTTTGCGGAAGGGGAGGGATTTGAACCTTTCTCGTAACACCTTGATTTTGTATCTTTTATAACTTCTAGTTTTTACGGGTCTCTAAAAGGTCTCGCTAAAGCTAGTTTTCGTTTTCCTATTTCTGATTTCTTATACAAAGATACGAAATGAACTGCGTTATTTTATGTTTTAATTTTAATTTGTAATTATGTAGATGGCTGTATATTAGTCTTCTTGCGATTGATTCTTTATATTTGGATATACTTGTTTTATTATAAACCAATTGAGTTAATTATTATGGATAACAATGAATTGTATAGTGAAAAACTAACTCGAGGTAAACGATCTTATTTTTTTGATATCAAGAAGTCTGAGAACGATAGCTTGTACCTCTCGATTACAGAAAGTAAGAAAAAGGAGGATGCTTTTGAACGTCGTCAAATTATCGTTTTTGAAGAGAATTTTACTGATTTTAAATCTGTGATGGAGAATGCGCTGGATAAGTTTGAAGATTTAGTTAACCAAGATGGTCCAAAGAATATTTATTCTTTGGAGGATGTACGAAAGGTTCATCATCAGGCTTATTTGCCCTGGTCTGCTGAAGATGATGAAAGGCTTGAAGCTTTGTTTTGTGAAGGAAGGTCAATCAAAGAATTGGCTCAAGAATTTGAACGTAATGAAGGAGCCATTTCTTCGCGAATCAAGAAATTAGAACTTAAGGAAAAGTATAGCTAGGTATCTAAGCTATAGATTTTCTTTTATCTGCAATGCGTCTAATCCTAGGTATTGGCACGCTTCTTCTATGCTGATCAATTGATGGGGATGTTTATTGTGAGTCTTTTTGATGTTGTTGTAGATGCGTAGGCTTTGCCTGTAGCTCTTGCCAGTTATTCTTGAAATGTCCTTGGGATATATACAAATTCTTTTCATTCGCAGATTATTTTTAGTCAAAACAATACTCTATGTACACTTTATCTATGCTGTTGGTTGACTTTAGACCAGAGACAGCTGACTAATTATTATTCTACCAAGTTGGTAACAACTTGTGTTCTATAATGGTAACAATTTCTTGTTGCAATTTACAAATTCTTTATAGTTTATTTTGGTAATTGATTGTCTACTAATGCCATTTGGTACGGAGTGTCTTTTATAATGAATTAGTTTTTCCAAGTTTTGTCATCTAGTCACGAATAGCTATAGTGTGAGTGGGATTAAAAATTAGGTGAGATGGCAAGACAATCAGGTATTATTAAACTAAAGGGTACTATCGGGGATATTACTTTTTACAAAAGTCAAGATGGCTATTTAGCCAGACAAAAGGGTGGGGTTGATAAGGATCGCTTTTTAAACGACCCAAAATTTCAGCGTACTAGAGAAAATGCTGAAGAGTTTGGAAGGGCTGGTAAAGCAAGTAAGGCACTCTGTACGGCAATACGTCCAGTGTTAAACAAGACGCAGGATTCTCGAATGATTTCGAGATTAGTCAAACTGATGATGAAGGTCATCAAAGCGGATCAAGTAAGCGATCGTGGTAAGCGAAATGTGCTGGATGGAGAGTTAATTCTTTTGCAGGGATTTGATTTCAATGGAAACGCTAGACTATCTGCCACTGTATATGCTCCGGCTTCATTTGAAATTGATCGGCTGGGTGGAGTAATGGATGTGAATGTGCCAAGCTTTAATCCGAACAGCCAGATTGTTGCACCTGGGGGCACGACGCATTTTCGATTTATTTCTGCTGGTGTGGAAATTGATTTTGAGAATGAGACTTTTGTTTTGGCTCAATCTAGCACGGCTGAATTACCTTATGACAACGCAAATACAACTTTAACGATGCTGAGCAATGATCTAGGATTACCCGGATCTACTAAGCCATTATTTCTAGTGTTTGGTATTGAGTTCCTTCAGCAAGTGAATGGTTCTTTCTATTCGCTGAATAACGGCGCATTCAACGCATTGAATTTAGTTGCAGTTGATACTGGTGTGTAATGATTGTGCATTTATTGCGGACTTATCATAGTCAGGGTACAAATGGTGAGATTTGGATCGGAGGTGAATTTGTGTGTTATACTATTGAGTTGCCGTGGATGGATAATGTCCGCAATAATTCCTGTATTCCGGAAGGGACTTATTTACTGGCCAAGCGATATAGTAAAAAGTTTAAGTGGCATTTGTTGGTGAAAGAGGTGGTTAATCGTAATGAAATCTTGTTTCATCCTGCTAATGATGCGAAGACTGAATTGAGAGGGTGTATTGCTCCAGTAAGTCGAATTTCTGGAATAGGGCGAGGTGTTCAGTCAGTAGTTGCTTTTAATAAATTGA
>JASLHL010000032.1 GCA_030152225.1 Flavobacterium sp.
CAATAAGCCAGGCACAAGTGAAAGGAAAAGAACAAGACCCTAAAGCCATGGAAAACGAAGCTCTTCCTGCGTTGACGGATCGTTCTTTAAAAGACTTCGACTTTAAAATAAGTCAAATTGCCGTTGAAATTCAAAATACAACCGTACGAGAAAAAGAACAGTTGCGCGTTCGCGTGGATTCGATTAACAATCTAGTGGATCTTGATCTGATGACAGAAGAAGCAGGACAAAAATTAAAGTCGACTTACGCCAAAGAAGCCTCCGAGAAGATTGAAAGAACGGCTGCACTGATGCAAGATAGCCTGACATTGGCTGTGCAAAATCAGGTAGATTACGCCATGAAGAGCGGAGAATACCTCAAAATAGCAGATACTAGACAAAGAGGAACTGATATTTTGATAGAAAGGCCGTTTAACTATGAGAAGAAAGGCGAAAAAATGACCAGTGAAAAGCGAACCACTTTTCGTTTAAGTTTGGCTTATGGAATAAGCAATTTGGAGACGGAGGGAGCATTTGCCAATTCGGAAATACGCTATATTCCTTCTAATCTGATTCAGGGAGGATTTTATTTGAAAACACGCCTAGAAAAAAACAAAAGTTTCCTGTATCTGCGCTATGGGATTGGCTGGACTTACAGTAACTTAAAATCAACAGGCCACCGTTATTTTACAGTAGAAAACGGAGAAACGATTTTGGTAGAGCACGAAAAAAACCTGCGAAAAGCAAGATTAACAGTTGGAAGTATTCAAGTGCCTATTTACTTGGAGTTTGATTGGTCGAAACCCGTGATCGATGAAAAAACAGGAAAAAAGTATTTTAGAAGTGAAGAGTCTTGGCGTGGGGGAATTGGCGCTTTTGTAAATGTCGATGACAAAGACAGCAAAGGACATCAAGTGTATCGCTACCGAGAAGATGGAGTAGAGTACCGCGTGGATGAAAAAGGCAACTTGGGTATTAATCGCGTGCGATACGGTGTTGGCGCTTATTTTGGATACCGCGCTTGGTCCTTGCAGTTCCAATACGAGTTAACCCCTCTTTTTAAACACAATAGTATCAAACAAAATATATGGTCTTGCGCTATACGAATGGATATCTAAATAGAAAGAATATGAAAAAAAGTATACAACTTTATAGCGTCTTGTTCGTTTTTCTTGGGAGCTTGCTTGGACTTCAGGCTCAAACCCAAGTATTGAAAGGAACAGTTATGGATCGTCAATCTCGAATGGGAATTGAAGGCGTCATGGTGAGTACTCCTGAGGGCACTGATTTTACATTGACCAATAGCGAAGGAGATTTTGTATTGGAGGTAAGTGAACAAGTAGCCTCAGTTTGGTTTAGTCAGATCAATTATGAGGTCAAAGCGGTAAGTACCCAAGCAGCCATGTTGATTGAATTAGAGGCGAGAAGCAACGAACTAGAAGAAATTATAGTGCTGACTAAACCCCTGAAAACGGTTTTTGGCTCTGCATTAGAACGAGTGACGCAAGCCGTGGAACAAGGAGATCGCTATCAAACCTACGTTAGAGCATTTAATCTAATCAATGACGATCTAAGTAATGTAGCCGACGGTCTTGTGGATTTTTATATTGAAAATCCCAAAAAACACCCTGTAATTAATGTCAAGCAAAATCGAGTTCTAACGGCTAAAACAGAGGTAAGTAGTGAAGATAATTTAGACGAGATGCTCAATGTAATAGGGGTGGAGGGTTTGCGCTACGCTATTGGAGATAAACAGCGCGTACGCGATCTTCAAACCATATTAAAGCGAGAAAAGGACTATGAATATGTAATAAAAAAACAAAAGGGAATTCGAGGAGAAGAAACAATTGTCGTTGAGTTTCATCCAAAAGAAAACTTAAAAGGATGGCAGTATTACAAGGGGCATATGGTGTTTACAGCCGACCAAGAGTATTTATTGTCGTATCGCTATGCTTTGGCAGAAAGTTATAAGCACAAACGAGTAGAACTTCCTATGATTTTTGCTCGAATGTTTTTCCAAGATATGGAATACCGTGGAATCTATCGTAAGTATTTAGAAGACTACCAGTTGTCCTATGTGGCCATTTATAGTAATATCGATTTGAGAAGTAAATTATTGGGCAATAATAACATCGTTATCTTGGAAGAGCTGGTGGTAAACAACATCAGTAAAAATGAAACGCTCCCACCTAAGTTGGAAAAGGAATTAAATCTTTTTGGTAGACAAAGCAATTACCAAACCGAGTTCTGGAAAAATAGAAATATCCGATTGCTTACAGCAAGAGAACAAAATACGTTGAAAACACTAGAAATGGTACAGCAAACAAACTAGGTGGTCTTTTTTGATGCGAACTGCTAACTAAATCCGAATAATATGAGTAAAACGATACAAGTTTATAGCGCCTTTTTAATTTTTCTTGGAAGTGTGTTTGGGCTTCAGGCACAAACCCACGTACTGAATGGAACAGTCGTTGATCGTCATTCTCAAAAGGGAATTGAGGGAGTTGTTATTAGTACCGCTGATGGAATGAGTTATACCTTGACCAATGATGAAGGTAATTTTGAATTAACAATAGACAATCAGGTAGAATCTCTATGGTTTAGTCAGATGAATTACCATGTAAAAGAGGTGAGTACAACGACTGCCAGGTTAATTGAACTTGATCTGATCAATAAAAATTTAGAGGAAATTGTCCTGTTTGCTAAACCGTTAGCTATTGTTTTTAGTTCCGCCTTACAAAAAGCAAACAATTTCGTTGAGAAAGGAGACGTGTATCGAACGTATTCAAGAGAATTTAATATGGTCAATGAAACGTTGAGTAATGTAGCAGATGGGTTAGTCGATTACTATATTGAAAAACCAACGAAAACACCTAAAATTGAAGTGAAACAAAATCGAGTTTTTTATTCGCCAAAGGGTCGTGAAGATGTTGGTTTGGAGGAAATAATGAATACGATGGGTGAAGGTGATATAAGGACGTTTCTTACCGATGAGAACAATATTGAAAAAGTAAAAAATATTTTGGAACAACAAGATACCTACGATTTTGTAACTAGAAAGAAGATTGGAATCAAAGGAGAAGAAACAATTGTCGTTGAGTTTGCACCAAAAGAAAATTTAAAGGGATGGAAATATTATGAAGGTTATGTTGTTTTTACAGCGGATCAACACTATTTGCTCGAATATAAAATGGGGTTGTCTAAACCGTATGAAAAAAATCGAAAAGTGCATAATTTTCTCATTGCAAAAGCCTATATCAATGATTTTGTTTGGCAAGGGGTGTATCACAGACAAGGAGATCAGTATTTCTTGTTCTATAAATCAGCTCAGTCGGATATTGAGTTGATACGCAAAAAATGGGGAACTAATAGAATTAATAGGTTAAGAGAGGTACAAGTGAATCAAATTGAAAAAAATGTAGCGATTCCCCCAATAGATAAACTGAGGAGAATGAGTCTTTTTTCATTGGAAAGTCATTATCAAACCGAATTTTGGAAAAATCAAAATAGTCGACTATTGTCCAAAAGTGAAGAAGCCATCCTCCGAGCACTAGAAGAAAGAAGTCAACAATAATCATTTACAAATCTAAAGAAGTTGTTTTTACCATAAAGCAACTTCTTTTTTTATCTTTGTGGAACAAATATAAACTATGATTTCCAAAAGTACCATTGATACTGTTTTCGATACGGCTCGTGTAGAGGAGGTAATTGGCGACTTTGTCAATTTAAAAAAAGCAGGAGCCAATTACAGGGGGTTGAGTCCTTTCGTCAATGAAAAGACACCTTCTTTTATGGTATCCCCTGTAAAGCAAATTTGGAAAGACTTTAGTTCAGGTAAAGGCGGAAATGCCATTACCTTTTTGATGGAGCATGAACATTTCTCTTATCCAGAAGCTATCCGCTATTTAGCGCGAAAATACGGAATCGAAATAGAGGAAACGGAACAGACTGATGCAGAGAAAGAACAGCTGAATGAAAAGGAAAGTATGTTTATCGTATCAGAATTCGCCAAGACCTATTTTGAAGATACGTTATCTAATACGGAAGAAGGAAGAGCCATTGGGTTGTCCTATTTCAAAGAAAGAGGGTTTACCTCCGATACCATTAAGGCCTTTGGCTTGGGATATTCTCCAGATAAATGGGATGCCTTTACCGAAGAGGCCTTAAAAAAAGGGTACTCGCTCGAATACTTGGAAAAAACAGGATTGACTATCGTCAAGGATGACAAGCGCTTTGATCGATTTAAAGGGCGCGTCATGTTTCCTATTCAAAGCATGTCAGGCAGGGTATTGGGCTTTGGTGGACGTATTCTGTCCAATGATAAAAAAGCGGCCAAATACCTCAATTCACCCGAAAGCGATATTTACCACAAGAGTAAGGTGTTGTATGGTATCGCACATGCCAAGCAGGAAATAGCGAAAAAAGACAACTGTTATCTAGTGGAAGGCTATACGGATGTCATCCAAATGCACCAAACTGGAGTGAAAAACGTAGTGGCTTCTTCAGGAACAGCCTTGACCCCTGACCAAATTCAATTAATCAGTCGATTGACCCAAAACATTACCATGCTTTTTGATGGTGATGCGGCGGGAATTAGAGCTTCTTTTCGAGGCGTTGACTTAATTCTCGAAGCTGGAATGAATGTGCGTATTTGTCCCCTTCCTGATGGAGAAGATCCCGATAGCTTTGCACGTAAACACACCCTTGAAGAATTAGAAACCTATTTTGAGGAAAATGCAACTGATTTTATTCGTTTCAAAGCCAATGCTTTGATGGTAGAATCAAAAGGAGATCCCATTAAAAAAGCGGAGATTATTCGCGATATGGTGACGAGTATTTCAAAAATACCCGATCCCATTAAAAGGGAAATCTACATTCAAGAGTGTTCGAGAATCATGGATATCTCGGAAGAAGTGATTTTTACTTCACTTGCACAAATAAGTAAGAAGGAGGTCGCAGACGCCAATAAAAAGTTCACCCAGGAACGTCGACAGATGGAAGTGGTGCATGCAGAAAAAAAGCCAGAAGAAAGTACAGTCGATGCACTTTATCTTTTGGAACAGCGCATCATTGAAATCCTGTTGTTGTATGGCAATGAAGAAGAACAATTTGTCGAGCTCGTTTTTGAAACCAATGAAGATGACGAAATTGTAGAGGTGGAGCATAAAATCGTACAAAAGGTATACGAGCGGATCTACTTGAGCTTGCAAGAAGATGAAGTGCAGTTGACCAATCCCGTTTTTAAACGACTTTATGCGGATATTATGACTTTCTACCACAACAATGCGTGGAGTTTGGAAGATTACCTCAAGCGCTTAGATAGTGAATTATCCGGACAAGTGACAACCATTCTCATGGAAGAAGAAAAGGAGAACCTACATAAATGGGAATCGCAAAATATTTTTGTCAAGCAAAAAAAAGATGGGATTGCCCAATATACTACAGAAACGATCCTAACCCTTCGGATGCATTTAGTAAATTCAATTATTGAGAAGTATAAAAGTAAACTTGGAGGCGTAGAACAAGATCGCGCATTTGAAATACTCGGAATAATTATGGATTATTCTACCTTAATGAATACTTTTTCGAAACGATTGGGCCAAGTTACCACCCGATTTAGGCTATAAAATAGAAACCTCATATACAATGAGGTTTTTTTTTGCGCTATTTTTTTTGATTTAGAACCGCTTGGGCTAAAAATAAGTAATAAATCAAAATGGAAATTAGATTTTAAGATGTAAAAATGCAAAAAAAACAACCTTTAGTATGGATAAAGGTAATATTATGATTTTTTTAAAATACAGATGCTAAAATTAAATACTAACACTAAATTTTTATATATTTGATTATTGATTATTCTTATTTTTAAGGTTTTTAATATATAAGAAGATTGATTTGAGAATAGTTCTAATTATTTTGTTTTTTGTTAAAAAGAAAAACAGCTTTTATTAAGGTTTATTTAATAAACAAGAGGTGGGTTTCATTAATATATGAAAAAAAAATAAAATATTCAATGTGATTTTGTCATACAAGATTTTTTTTTGTAGCATTATTTTTGATGTATAAAATAAAGCATAGCATGCAAATAGAAATAAGATAAAGTATTTACCATAATAATAAAATTTTAAAGCATATGAAAGATACAAGAAGAGAACACGATTTTTTAGGCGAATTAGATATTCCAAATGACAAATATTACGGTGTTCAAACATTTCGTGCAGTTGAGAATTTCACTATTACAGGGATTACCCTTAATCACGAAAAAGGATTAATCAAGGCTTTAGGCGAAGTAAAAAAAGCAGCTGCATTAGCAAATAGAGACTGCGGAGTGTTAGATGCAAAAATTGCTGAGGCAATCTGTTTCGCTTGTGATCAAGTAATAGCTGGAAAATACGACGATCAGTTTGTCAGTGATTTAATCCAGGGTGGAGCAGGAACTTCAGTAAACATGAATGCCAATGAAGTAATTGCCAATGTTGCCTTGGAATACCTTGGACACAAAAAAGGAGAATACCAATACGTGCATCCTAATAATCACGTAAACTGTTCTCAATCTACAAACGATGCATACCCAACAGCTTTTCGCTTGGCCTTGTACTATAAATTGGACGGTTTTTGTCAAATTATTGCCAATTTAGAAAAAGCCTTTGCAGCCAAAGGGGAGCAATTTAAAAATGTGCTAAAAATGGGACGTACCCAATTGCAAGACGCGGTTCCGATGACGTTAGGTCAAGAGTTTCACGCTTTTGCAACAACCGTAGGAGAAGACTTATTGCGCCTGCGCGAAGCACAACGCCTCATCCTTGAAGTAAATATGGGAGCAACGGCAATTGGAACTAAAGTGAATGCTCCTGAAGCATATCCTGAATTATGTGTGAAGTACTTGGCTAAAGAAACGGGATTGCCGTTGGTATTATCTCCGGATCTGATCGAAGCAACAAGTGATACAGGTGCTTATGTGCAAATTATGGGTACAGTAAAACGTGCTGCAATCAAAATATCAAAAATATGTAATGATTTGCGTTTGTTGAGTTCAGGTCCGCGTACGGGATTAAATGAGATCAATCTTCCTGCACGTCAACCGGGTTCTTCTATTATGCCTGGAAAAGTAAATCCAGTAATTCCTGAAGTAGTGAACCAAACGTGTTTTTATGTTATTGGACAAGATTTAACAGTGACAATGGCCGCAGAAGCAGGTCAACTTCAATTAAATGTAATGGAACCTGTTATTGGTTTTGCACTGTTTACCTCTTTAGAATACTTAGGCAATAGCTTAAATACACTGATTGAAAAATGTATTGTAGGAATTACAGCCAATGAAGAACATTGTGCCAACTTGGTCATGAACAGTATTGGAATCGTAACACAACTAAATCCTATTCTAGGCTATGAAGCTTGTGCTAGTGTTGCAGGCGAAGCTCTATTGTCTGGTAAAAGTGTGCACCAAATTGTTGTGGAAGAACGCAAGTTGATTACACAGGCAAAATGGGATGAGGTTTATTCATTAGAAAACTTAATTCATCCAAAATTAATTGTATCCTAAACTAAAATCACACGATAATATGAAAAAGGTCCTAAATGTTTTGGTTGTCTTTTTACTTGTGTTTCAAGTTCAAGCACAACCAAAGAAAAATAATCAATCAAACAAGGAATTACCTCGCGTCATCATCTTGGCAACTGGAGGTACAATTGCCGGTGCTGGTGAATCATCAACGAAGGCTGCTTATACCGCAGGTAAAGTCCCCATCGATGATTTGTTGAACGCTGTTCCCGAAATGCACAATGTGGCCAAAATCAAAGGAGAGCAAGTGGCTCAAATTGGAAGTCAAGATATGAATGTTGAGACTTGGTTGAAATTGAGTAATCGCATCAACGAGATTTTTGAAAAAAATGAAGCGGATGGAGTAGTGGTAACTCATGGTACGGATACACAAGAAGAAACAGCCTATTTCTTGGAATTAACGGTTCATTCTACAAAACCTGTGGTACTAGTTGGTGCAATGCGCCCTTCTACGGCGATGAGCCAAGACGGAAACCGCAATTTATTGGATGCTGTGATGGTAGCAGCTTCTCCAAATAGTAAAGAAGTTGGTGTAGTAACGGCTATGAATGAAGAAGTCTATGCCGCTCGTGATGTAACCAAAACCGTAACAACTAATATGGCTACGTTCAAATCGAGAAACTTTGGTCCTATTGGATTGATCTATGATGGAAAAGTGAATTACTACTATAAAACATTGCGCTCACCAGAACAAAAGTTCAATGTGAAAGGATTGACAAAACTACCCCAAGTGGAAATTGTATATGGTTATGCTGATGCGAGTCCAAGAGCTGTTACTACGGCTATAGAAGAAGGAGTAAAAGGAATTGTATACGCAGGAATGGGGAATGGAAACTTTAATGCCCCTGTAGGAGAGGCGTTAGAGCGTGCAGCGAAAAAGGGAATTGCTGTTTGTCGATCTGCCCGTGCAGGTTCAGGAAGAGTAACCTTATTCAATGAAGTTGATGATCAAGCTCTTGGTTTTGTCGTTGCAGATGATTTGAATCCACAGAAAGCTCGCGTTTTATTAATGCTAGCTCTGACTAAGACAAACAATCAACAAGAATTACAAGAGATATTCTTTAACTATTAACTCCTGTTGAGTACATCAAAAGGAAACATAAAGGGGGAGCGTATAGAACAAATTAGTTGTTCGCTCCCTTTTTTGTACCTAATGATGAGCTTGATGACAGTAAATTAGATGTTATGTTATTGATTCAGTTCGCAATTTTAATTGCTATGATATTAATCGGTTCCCAAATGAAGGGAATAGGATTAGGTGTGATGGGAATGGTGGGGTTGTTAATCTTTGTGTTCGTCTTTCAGATGAAACCAGGAGATCCCCCTATTGATGTGATGTTGGTTATTATGGCTATTGTTTCTACAGCAGCTACCTTGCAAGCCTGTGGCGGATTAGACTATTTAGTTCGATTAGCAGAGAAAGTAATTCGTAGTAACCCTTCTAATATTGTTTTTATTGCGCCATTTACGGTGTATTTCTTTTGTCTGTTCGCTGGAACAGCTCACTTGCTCTATTCATTGCTTCCTATTATTGCTGAGGTAGCTACAAAAAAGAGAATTAGACCCGAGCGTCCCTTAAGTGTATCGGTGATTGCATCCCATTTGGCTATTACAGGAAGCCCGATGAGTGCTGCCACGGCCGCATTTGCTGGAGCATCAATTCTCGCCTACCCAGGTGCGTTAATAGATATCATGAAAGTGTGTATACCCGCTTGTTTAATCGGAATACTAATTACTTGTCTGGTGGTGTTGCGCAAAGGAAAAGAGTTAAAAGATGATCCAATCTTTTTAGAAAAGATGAAAGATCCTGAATTTGCCAAGAGCTTAGATGCCGATGAAGATGCATGTGGAAATCAATTGCCGTTAAAAAAAGGAGCAAAAACATCCGTGATTATTTTTGCCATTGCGGTTTTATTAATTGTTGTAGCAGGAGCTTTTCCGCAATTGTTACCTCAGTTTGAACCAGGGGCAGCTAGTTTGGTTGTTAAAGCCAATGGAGAGCTACAAATGGTAAGTGTTATTAGTATGATTACACTATCTGCATCAGCCTTGATGATGTTGATTACGAAAACAAGTGCAATCAGTGTAACTAAAGTGAGCTTATTCTCCTCTATGGCAACAGCGGTTGTATCCGTTTTTGGTGTGGTTTGGATGAGTGCAACGTTTATGTCACACAACGAGGTAGCAATCAAAGGTTTCTTAAGTGAAATCGTAACCTTATACCCATGGACTTTTGCTATCGCTGTATTTGTATTAGGAGCCTTGATGTTTAGTCAAGCCGCAACAACAAAAACAATGATGCCTTTAGGTATGGCGTTGGGCGTTTCTAACCCGGCGTTAATTGCAATCTTCCCCGCTGTAAATGCAGATTTCGTGCTGCCAGGTTATCCTACTTTATTAGCAGCGATCAATTTTGATCGTACAGGAAGTACAAAAATTGGAAAATTTGTAGTGAACCACAGTTTTATGATCCCCGGTTTAGTCGCTATTACCGTTGCTATTGCAGCAGGCTTCTTGTTGGGCTCCTTTCTACTGTAAGGTACACTCCCCTTAATATATTGAGCTATGAAAAAAACCTTATTATTTCTCGCCCTACTTGTGCAAGTAGGAATGGTTGCACAAGAAACACAAACGACCGCGGATACGTTATCGAAACCGCTACTCCCAGTTGAGAAAATTGATCTGTTGAAAAACGTCGATATGATTTTTAATATGCGTTTTGCCAATGACAATCTTTTTCAAGATGGTAAATTCCAAGAATCAACCTTTAGTAATAATCAATTCCGATTAGAAATTAAAGGTAAAATCCACGAGAAAGTGTATTTTAGATTCAGAGATCGCTATACTAAAAGTACAGACCCCGGAAGTAGAGATAATATTAGTAGAGCAACAGATATGGCGTTCATTGGCGTTTCCTTATCTCCTAAAACACAATTGAACCTCGGTAAGATGAGTGCAGATTGGGGGGGATTTGAATTTGACCTTAATCCAATCGATATCTTAGAATACAACGATATCTTGGAATATGCGGATAACTTCTTAACAGGAGTTGGCTTGACACACCAAGTATCCAAAAATCACTCTTTCGGATTACAAGTGCTCAATTCGCGCGTTTCTGATTTTGAAGATGTATATAAAGGACAAATGCCAGAGGGAATTGAAAAAGCAAAAGCACCAATGGCGATTGTAACCAATTGGAGAGGTAGCTTCTTTGATGGAAAATTTGAAACCATTTATAGTTACAGCTACTTCCAAGAAGCGAAAAATAGAGGAATGAATTATTATTCCATTGGTAATAAATACCAAGATGGTCGATTTAAGTTGATGTATGATCTAAAATACAGCAACGAAGGATTAGATCGAAAAGGAATTATTACAGGAATGATGACAGGAGACAATGTCGTTGCACAACAAGATGTATCGTATTTAGAAAACTGGATCAAAGCAGAGTATTTGATTGCTCCAAAAGTAAATGTTACCCTGACTTTAATGAATAATAATGCCTATGCCAAAAATTTAGTATCTGAAAATAGCGGGGTAAGCCATATTCGTTCAAGCTATGGATTTATTCCAACGGTAGAATATTTACCATTCAAAAATATGAATATTCGCTTTTATGCTTCTTATGTAGGTAGATATTATAATTATTCGAGCTACGCTAAAGAACATTTAGGTCAAGAGAACTATAATACAGGTCGATTAAGTGTTGGATTTATAGCACCGTTGTTGATTTTTTAATTGATACAATTTAAGTTGATAAAAAAAGGAGCGCGAAAGCGCTCTTTTTTTATGGTTTGTTTTTCGCTCGGTTCGCGCGGTTTGTTTTGATGTATCTGTAAGAAGTAGATTTCTTCTCTATTATATATAGGGAGTATTTTTTCTGTATAAGGAGGAACCTTTCTTGTTATTGAATCACGAAATTAAACCGAGCGAACCTCACGACGTGCGAACCGCGCCTTCAAGAACCGCGCCTTCAAGAACCGCCCAACGAACAAAAGCCGAAAGCCAAACGCCAAAAAAACAAAAAAACTTTCTATGATAAAACGCGTTATACTAGATAGTTGTGAAATAATCAAAAAATACTTTGAAAAAAAGGTTGTATAAAGTTTGGAAGTGGAGAAAAAGGTACTACTTTTGCATCCGCATTAAACAAGCAGACGTT
>JASLHL010000040.1 GCA_030152225.1 Flavobacterium sp.
AGTGGTAAGTGGTGAGTGGTAAGTGGTGAGTGGTAAGTGGTGAGTGGTGAGTTACTGATGAATGGTGAATGGTGAGTGATGGTAAGCTTTCCCATTTCCCTTTTCCCTTCTCCCTTCTCCCTTTTCCAAAAAAAAAGACCTTGTTAAAAAAAAGAGGATATCACAGGTGTTGGTCCAACTACATAAATAAAAAGGCTACTGGTTTCGTAAATAAGATAGCTTACGGTAAAAATGAGAACTCTAGTTCGATAACTTCTCAGAATTTAACCTCGAGCTATTGTGACAATGAATAATTTGACTTATCTTGCTCGTTCGGTATTGAACTAATTTATATATACCTCTAACTTTCTATAAGTTACCTATAGCGTAATTATTAATTCACAGTATAAAAGGCAAGTAAACAAAGGCGTTTACTTGCCTTTTTTTATGAGATTCCACAGTTTAGACTCGATCTTTTATGAGGTTATCAACAATTTTAATTCTTATTTATTTTTAGATTGTTAATAACTTTTTTAGTCTAGTATGTTGTTTATTTTGTTTTGTAAAGTGCTTTATATTAATTAAATACATTTGATATAATCTTTGTGGTTGCAGCTTTATTAGCTAGAATAAAGGTCGAACTCACCTGACTTAATTCACAACGTAAAGCTTCGTTTGTTAATAACTTTGATAAATTGTTAATAAAGTCAGTCTCATTGTTAATAACTATACAGCTACCTAGCTGGATCAAGTCTTTGGCTTCCTGAAATTTCTTGTAATTCGGGCCAATGAGTATGGGAACACCAAACGTTGCAGCTTCCAAAATATTGTGTATTCCCGCACCAAATCCTCCACCAACGTAAGCAATACTCGCATAACTATAGGCCTTGGTCAATAAGCTATAAGCGTCAATAATGTACACTTGTACCTCGGATAAGTCGGTGTTAGCTGCTGTGTATTGGGAGTGGAGTTGCTTGGGTTTTTTTATCGATTCGTATAGTTGGTTGATTTGCTCTGGTTTTATGTTGTGAGGAGCAAAGACAACTTTTAATTCTTGATCTGTCGTTTGATTGATGTAGTCCACAATGATTTTTTCATCTTGTGGCCAAGAACTTCCGACTACAAGGGTTTGTTTTGTTTTTCCATGGGTTAATTCTTCTAAAAAACAAAGTGTATTGTCTTGTTCTAAAATCTGACTTACACGGTCAAAGCGCGTATCTCCTACTACTTCGCTATTGTTTAATTGTAATGTGGCAAGTAATTGTTGGGATTGTGGGTTTTGAACAAAGAAATAAGTAAAAGCTGTTAATGCTTTTCTGTAAAATCCACCGTACCATTTAAAAAAGACTTGATCAGGCCTGAATATCCCTGAAACCAAATAGGTCTCAATGGCCTGTTTTTTTAGCTGATCAAGGTAATTAGGCCAATATTCATACTTGACAAAAAACACTTTTTCTGGATGAGCTAGTTTTAAAAAAGTTTTTGCATTTTGTTTGGTATCCATTGGAAGATACAGGGTAGCGTCCGCCAAAGAATTGTTTTTCTTTACTTCATAACCTGAAGGAGAAAAAAAGGTAAGTACAATTTTGTGTGAGGGGAATCGTTGTTTTAAGGCTTCCATAATAGGAAGACCTTGTTCGTATTCTCCTAAAGAGGCTACGTGAATCCAAAATACCCGATCGGTTGGTTGAATTTTTTGCTGTAAAATGGAAAAAGACCTTTTACGGCCCTGAACAAATAACTTAATCTTAGCATGGAATAAAGCAACTAGGGGTAAGATAGCCGTAGCGATATGAATAAGTAGATTGTAAAGAAATAGCATATAGAATAGTTTATCTAGCGAAATTACGTTTCTTTTAGTAAAGAAAAGGTTTTTGAAGTAAAGAAATTAGTATTTTTGTGGTTGTAAAACATATCGATATTCAAGTTGTTTTGCTCTAAAATTGAGAAGAGCAGATGACTTAGATATACTAAATCCAAGGCGATGAAACAAATTCAAATGGTTGACTTGAAAAGTCAATATGAAGGAATTAAAGAAGAAGTAAATCAATCGTTCCAAGAAGTGTTAGAGACTTCGGCCTTTATTAATGGCCCACAAGTGCACACTTTTCAAGCGAATTTAGAGCAGTATTTAGGAGTGAAGCACGTTATTCCTTGTGCAAATGGAACAGATGCATTGCAAATTGCGATGATGGGACTAGGGTTACAACCTGGTGATGAGGTTATTACGGCTGATTTTACTTTTGCTGCTACAGTTGAGGTAATTGCGTTATTACAATTAACACCAGTATTAGTTGATGTTTGCCCAGATAGTTTGAATATCTCAGTAGAAGCAATTAAAAAGGCAATTACACCTAAAACAAAAGCGATTGTTCCTGTACATTTATTTGGGCAAGTAGCGAATATGGAAGCCATCATGAATATTGCTGCAGAACACAATTTATATGTAATTGAAGATAATGCACAGGGTATTGGTGCTAGCTATACGTTTTCAGATGGCAGAAAAGTAAAAACGGGAGGAATTGCTCACGTTGGAGCAACGTCTTTCTTTCCGTCTAAAAACTTAGGTTGCTATGGAGATGGGGGAGCTATTTTTACGAATGACGATGATTTAGCTCATATTATTCGCGGAATTGTGAACCACGGCATGTACGAGCGTTACCACCACGATGTAGTAGGGGTTAACTCGCGTTTAGATAGCTTACAAGCAGCAGTATTAAATGCAAAATTACCGCGTTTAGATCAGTATAATAAAGCAAGAAGAACTGCAGCAATGCAGTACTCTGAAGCGTTGGCTAATCATCCTAATGTAATTACGCCAAAAGTAGAAGGAGATGCAGATAGTCACGTGTTCCATCAATATACATTGCGTATTGTCAATGCAGATCGCAATGCGTTAATGGCGCACTTACAGGCCAAAGGAATTCCTTGTGCTATTTATTATCCAATTCCGTTACACAATCAAAAGGCGTACTTAGATCCTCGTTATAAAGAGGAGGATTTTCCAATTACCAATCAATTGGTAAAAGAAGTATTGTCTTTGCCGATGCACTCGGAATTAGAGGAAGATCAAATTAAATTTATCACAGACGAGATTAAAGCGTTTTTAGCTTAATTTCTCCTTACCTGATATAAAAAAGCCTTGAGTAATCAAGGCTTTTTTTAGTTTATATTCTTTTGGTAGTTGTATTGATTAGTAAGGAACACAAGGCACAGGCGGCCAAGGATAGGGCGACGATATACATGGATCCGTCGTTTAAAGTGTTTAGCAATACAGAAGTAACAAAAGTAAAGGCTAATTGGGAGGCGCCGAATAGGGCAGAAGCAATTCCTGATTCCGCTTTAAAAGGCGAAAGTGCTAATGTTGTAGCGGTGGGGAAAAGCATACCTAATGGCAGTACAAAAAAGAACAGAGGAACCAGTTGATAGTAGATAGAGGCTTCTATCAAAATGAACCCCAATAAGGTAAGAGCAGCAATTACTTGAATGCTTGTACCTAAGGTGATGATTTGCTTAGGCTCTAGGCGTTTTCTCAAAAAAGAGGAGGTAAGGAATGATCCTAGCATTAATCCGCAGGAATTCACCATAAAAACGACGCTAAAGGCACTGCTGCTTAATCCACCTACTTTCATGACAAGAACGGGTGAATTGGAAATGTAAAGCATCAAGCAGCTGAAGGCAATACTTCCAATTAGGGTATAGGTAATGAAGGTTTTATTTTTAAATAGCCTCAGGTAGTTCTGAATAATTGACTTGACTTCCAAAGTAGGCAATCGATTAGAAAAATCTTCTTTTAAAAAGGTAAAGGTCATGGCAATACTGAATAGGGCAAATAGTCCCATGGCGGTAAAAATATGCGGCCAATCAAAGTATTTCAATACGGCATTACCGAGTATAGGAGCAACAATAGGAGCAACTCCTCCTACGAGTGCCAAGATGCTGAATATTTTTAGCGTTTTATCTTTGTCAAATCGCTTGTTGACAATAGAACGTGCAATCACAAGTCCACCGCTACTTCCAAAGGCTTGTAAAAAGCGATAGGCCCACATCATTTTGATGTCCGTAACATAGAGACAAGCAAAAGACGTTAGAATAAAGATACTCAAGGATAGGATAATTGGTTTTTTGGCTCCGTATTTATCCGAGATAGGCCCCCAAAAGAGTTGACCTACAGCTAAGCCACCTAAGAAGGTTGACAAAGATACTTGAACATAGCTAACATCAGTTTGTAGGTCTGCAGCTATTTTGGTAAAAGCAGGTAAATACATATCAATGGCTAGAGGACCTAATGCGGTAAGACTCGCCAAAGTAAAGATTAAAACCCACTCTTGAAGTGATAATTTATCCACAGTTTTAAAGAAAATAGAAAATCCTTGATGTTTTTGGGATCAAGGATTTCGTTATATTGTTGTTGATTTTTTTTAGATATTGAATGTTTCAGCGTCTTTATCAATCTTTTTGATTAAGCCTGTTAACACTTTTCCAGGACCTACTTCAGTAAAGTTAGTAGCTCCGTCTGCAATCATTTGCTGTATGGATTGTGTCCATTTCACTGGTGCAGTTAATTGAACAATTAAGTTCTTCTTAATAACCTCTGGGTCACTTACTGCAGTAGCAGGTACATTTTGATAAATGGGACATGTTGGTTGATTAAAGGTAGTTGCTTCGATTGCTGCAGCCAATTCTGTTCGAGCAGGTTCCATCATAGGAGAGTGGAAACCACCACCTACAGGAAGCAATAACGCTCTTTTGGCTCCTACTTCTTTTAATTTTTCACAAGCTTGTTCAACAGCTCCAGTTTCTCCTGAAATTACTAATTGACCTGGACAGTTATAGTTTGCAGCGACTACAACACCGTCAATTTCATTGCATACTTGTTCTACGATTGCATCTTCTAATCCTAACACAGCTGCCATGGTAGAAGGAGTAATTTCGCATGCTTTTTGCATGGCCATCGCACGTTGAGATACTAAACGCAAGGCGTCTTCAAATGCTAAAGTACCATTGGCAACTAAAGCAGAAAATTCACCTAATGAATGTCCAGCAACCATCTCTGGCTTAAAGTTTTCGATTGTTTTTGCCAAAATCACTGAATGTAAAAATACAGCAGGTTGCGTCACTTTGGTTTCTTTTAATTGTTCTGCAGTTCCTTCAAACATAATAGTTGTAATATCGAAACCAAGAATGTTATTCGCTTGATCGAATAACTCTTTTGCAATTGCTGAACTTTCGTATAAATCTTTACCCATTCCAGTGAACTGAGCACCTTGACCAGGGAAAACGTATGCTTTCATAAGTTTAGTATTAAAATATAGATTCGAGGCAAAAATAAGGTATTTTTCTCAGTTAAACGAAAAGGAATAAAAAAAGCCATCTGAAGATAGATGGCTTTTGATATGATTTATTGGATAATTCCAATTCGATTGTCTTTAATTTTTGCTTGATCTTTTAAAGCTTGTAATACTTTAGTCGATGCACTTGCACGAACTACATTGTCCGTCTTAGTTCTGTAACTGTTGTAGTGATCTAATTCTGGAGCAAGATTAATTCTTGTTGTTTTTACCATGTAAACTCCTTTTACTCCATCAATAAGTTTTGAGTTTTGATTCACTGGTGTTCCAAATGCAGTACCTACTACTAATGGTTCGTTACCAATATTTGTAATTAATGGATTCTGTCTTGTTACATCCATGACTAACGAAACAGAAGCATTCGTTTGTTTTGATACTTCTTCTACTGTTGAAGCAGTCATCTTTTGTCTAATCATCACCGCTTTTTTCTCATTCATTAAAACGGGCTCAACTATTTTTCTAGCTTCTTCAATTGGCAATAAACCTGTATTGTTTGTAGAAGTTAATTTAGCAACGATATAGCCATCAGGAATGTCAAAACGCTTTACTTCTCCGTCTTTTGTTTCTTTGTTAAATGCCCATGAAACGATTTCGCTTCTAGCTCCAACTGCTTGTAAGTACTCATCAAAAGGACGAACAGTTACATCTTGTTGAACGATTGCATTTAATTTTTCTGCTTCAGCTACAAAGTTAGCTGTACTAGCTGCAGATTCAATTGCTGTTGCTTTAGCAAATGTTTCGTCAGCTGTTCCTTCAGATACTTCTACTTTTCTAGCTAAGGTAGCAATTTGTACCCCTTCAGATTTCCCTAATACTTGAATTACGTGGAAACCGTAATCAGTTTCTACAACACCAATTTTACCAGTAGCATTGTTGAAAATAAAATCTTCGAATGGTTTTACCATTTGTCCTTTAGCGATATCTTCATATTTACCACCATTAGCTTTTGATCCTGGATCTTCTGATTCAGCAGCAGCTAATTCAGCAAAGTTAGCAGCAGTTGCTTTTTTCAAGATTTCGTCTGCTTTTGCTTTAGCCTCTTCTTTTGTTCTTGTTGCTGCACTTTGTGGAGCACCTGCATAAGAGATTAAGATATGAGCAGCATTTGCTTTAGCTCCTGCTTTTTTATCTACAATACGAGAAATACAGTAGTGATCATTAAATAAATAAGGACCGAATACTTCTCCTGGTTGTAGGTTGTATAGTTGTTCTTGGTATTCTAGTGGTAAATCTTTTTTCGCGTAATATACACTGTCAAATTTTACATCAGAATTCGCGTTGATGAAAGCAGCTAAATCTCTCGTTGCTTTGAAACCTGCGATTGTATCATTCTTTTTTGTTTCAGCATTGTATTGCACTGTTGGCAATAAGAAAGCCTCTACTGTTTCTTTGATATCTTCTTTGTCTTTGTCTGATGGTTTGCTTTCAATATAGGCATAAGTCAATTCACGTGTAGGTTCTGATTTGAATCTATTCTCGTGTTTTTTCATGTATCCAACGATTTCATCATCACTTACTTTTGCTTCGTCATCGTTGATTGTGCTATATGGAACAGTAACGTAATCAAAAGTTACTTTGCTGTTTTCTCCATGATAAGAGTATTTCGCCTCGGTTTGAGTAGTATAGATTCCTCCTTTAACTAAAGCGTTATACATTTGTTGAAGACCAAATTTTTCTAGTTCAACTTCATAGTTTAACCAAGCTTGCCATTGTTCTGGACCAGCTTGTTTCATTCCCATAACCCAAGCATTAAACTTAGCCATGTCAAATTGTCCTAATTGATTTTGGAACTCTGGACTATTAGCAAACATAGGGTTGGTTTTCACTACGTTCATTAATTGGTCTTTTCCAATTTGTAAACCTAATTTTTCGAACTCGGTTTTTAGCAGTATATTATTCACTTCGTTATTCCAAACCATTTGAAAGGCTTGATTTCTGCTCATTTGATTCCCTTGCTCTGCTTGGGAAACCTTCTGTTGAAAGATCTGCGTATTGATATCTTCACCATTTACGCTTCCAATATTTCTTGAAGCACCAGCACCACCGCTTCTAACCACGTCTCCAATAACGAATGCTAATAAAGCAATACCAATTACTGCAATTAACAGCGCCGACTTTTGTCTAATTTTTGATAAAACTGCCATGTTTTTTTATTATGTGTAATTTTTTTCAGAGAGCGAAAATACAATTATCTCTTTAATAATAAAAGGGGTAAACCCATTATTTTGAAGAAAGAATACGTTTCTCAATGAATTTTACTGTTAAAAAATAAAATTTTTTAGCTAAAGCTTGATTTGACCTAGTAAAAATAAGCATTTAGGTAAAGGAAAAAGATAAAATTATAAAAATTAAAAGAGAGGAAGAACCGCAAAAAAAAGTCGTCTAGCTGAAATTAGCAGGACGACTCTTGGTTATTTTGTATGGAATATTATTTTTTCTTGTAATGATCTACCATTCTTTTGCTGTATTTTCTTCTGAATAAAAACATAAAAATACACAATGCTGCCGCTGCAAAACTCAACCAATAACTTGAGAAAGGTTCGTTTACTGCAATTTTAGTGATGGCATCATAAATGAATAAACCTGCAATGAATAAATAGAGAAAAGGTATAATTTGTAATGCTTTCATAATTTAGTTTTCTTTTTTAATACTTTCTGCATAGCTATTTCTAGCTTTAATTACGTTGAGTTTGCCGTCAAAATCAACGCCTACGCCTTGGGTAAAGTTTTCTTTGTCTGTTGACGCTTTGTATTTTCCGTTGGTGTAAAACCAATCGCGTTTTTGATCATAGTACAGCTGATCTGATTCTAGCTTCTTATTGTCGTGGGTTGTAATAACTACATTTCCTCTTAAATCGACTAATTCAGTTGTTGTATACTGAATGGCGTAATCAGCAACTACGGTGTTTTTATTGTTGTCATTGTCAAAGAAAGTCAGGTGAATGCCTTCAGGAAATTCGGTAAATTTATATTTAACCGTAGAGTAATCAAGCATTTTATTACTTACTAGTATCGCTTTTACTCTCCCTGAATCCACAAATTGACCTTGCATATTTTCCGCAATTCCCGCAGGATAAAAAGGAGCTTTGTGGTGTATTTTCTGAATATCTCTAAAATTGCTTTCACAAGACAACAGGGTTAGGATACAAAATCCTAGAAGAATCAAAGGTGTTTTCTTTGTGAATAACATGCCCAAATGGTATTAGTCAAATTTGCGTTTCATAAACCAGAAATCGTTCAACGATAAACCAATCGATAAGTTGAAGTAGTTTTCTTTGATCAATCCACTGTTTTTTGTTCCTCTACTTCCGTATTCAAGTCCAATGTTTACGTTGGATAACGTACGTCCAAATAATGGAAATCCTGCACCTACAGATACGGCATAATCGTTGATGCTTTCGTTTTTCAACACCAATCCAGTATTTTCATAACGAAATCCAGCGCGATACACAACGCGATCAAAATAGCTCGTAAATGAGTTGTATTTCGGGATGTAGAATCCACCAATAGCATAGCGCTTCGTGTCTTCAAATCCAGAATAAGCAGATTGATTCCAACTATTTCCCAATTTGCTGTTTTCAAGGTATGTGAACTGTCCTGAAACAAACCACTTTAAATTTTTACCAATACCGGCTCCAATAGCGAGTTCTTGTGGTTTCTTTAGGTTTGTACTTCCATTGAATACTTCTCTAGAGTCAACAATTCCACCATTGGCATTTAAGATTCTTAAATTAGTCAAATTATCGGCAGTAAGTTTTGTTTCAGGGCTATAGGTTAGGTTGGCTTGCCAATCGTACTCTTTGTATTTTCCTTGGTACTGCACTGCTGCTCGGATTTCGTATCCGGTATAGTCAATTCGACGTACTTCACTTGTTCTAGAAGTTAGACCAAATCCATCCCCAGCATCAGTCATGGTAATTAAATCCGTGTGTTTGGTATTACCAAAATAGTAGCTCGCCTGAACTCCTACTTGAATATTTTTGTTGATTTCATATCCAGCCCCCAAGAAAACGCGGTTTACTCCACCTTCTCCTTCGAGTTGGTTATTGGTCTTCTGATTGAGGGTGTTGGTTTGTTCATTTTCGATTTTATAACCTACATTCGAATAGGGTTGTAATCCAAAAATAACGCTGTATTTTTTCGTAAGAGGCAATCCCAAGGCGAAATAGTCGAGGGATTGACGTTTGATATTGTCAGATCCTTGATCGGATTTGAAATTATAGAATTTTGAGGTACTTCCAACCGAAAAGGTCGTCGCCTTTAGTTGGCTAATAGCAGCAGGATTCATTAAGTTTAGGTGTAAACTATCTGAATAGACACTATTACCTCCCATAGCTTTATATTCATTTGTACCATTGTAACCTAAATCTCCAATTCCGTAAAACGAATAAGGAGACGCAGTTCCTTGCTGAGCGAAAGCTTGAGCGGATAAAATAAGGCTAAAGCTAAGAATGATTCTTTTTATCATTTTCAATTATGTATTGATATATATGGTTCAAACTCTCGGAAAGAAAGTTTGGATTAGCAAATATTATATTTTTTAATCTTTTAGCCAAAAAAACTGCATCCCCACCCGTTAAAATTATTGTTAAATCAGCATAATCTTTTTTATAACGGTTAATAATATTATCGATTTCTGCAATAATTCCATTGATCACGCCGGATTGAATCGATTCATGTGTATTTTGGCCAATGAAATACGAAATATCTTCCATTTCCAATAAAGGTAGTTTAGCCGTATAATCATGTAAAGCTTTATATCGCAATTGTAAACCAGGCGAAATGGATCCACCTAGGTACTCATTCTCAGCATTGACAAAATCATAGGTAATACAGGTACCTGCATCGATAATTAAGCGGGCCGTATTGGGGTATTGTATGGTTGCCCCAGCAGCAACGGCTAGGCGATCGATGCCTAAGGTATGTGGAGTTTTGTATTTGTTGGATAAAGGCAAGGGGGTTGTATGGGTAATTTGGGTTAAATCGGTGTTTTTTTCGAGCCATTCGAGAAGCGTATCGTCCAAATGACCGACACTTGCCAAGACAATTTTAGGTTTTTTACTATTTTTTTGAAAAAAAAATAATAATTCTTTTTGTAGGTTTTTCGTTGAAAGATAAGTGGTGTTTACAAGGCTATCGTTTTCAAACATAGCGAGTTTGGTTCTTGTATTGCCGATATCAAGGGTGTAAATCATGGTTCCATTGCTTTGTAGAACAAAGATAATTAAAGAAAAATTGACTTGGATGTTTTGTAAGAATAAAAAAGTATTATATATTTGCAACCGCTTAAGAGAACAAAAGTTCACTTACTAAAAGCCAATTGGTGCCTTAGCTCAGTTGGTAGAGCAAAGGACTGAAAATCCTTGTGTCCCTGGTTCGATTCCTGGAGGCACC
>JASLHL010000075.1 GCA_030152225.1 Flavobacterium sp.
CACATAGTGTGAAATGGACGACGGTTGCCTCTATTATGCCGATCATTTTTGGCCTAGTGGTATGTTTTGTTGTCACCCAAATTTGGCATCTATTCGTATAATGAAAAAGAAAAAGAAAAGAAAAAGTCGAGTAATTACTCGACTTTTTCTTGTTTTAACCCAGTTCCTATAGGAATTTGAGGGCCTAAATATTTTGGTTTTTTATTGGTCAGGTTGTCGAGTAGTACTTTTACTCGGGCAAATTTTTCACGGACTAAGGTTTTAAATCCATATTTACGGGTCACATCTTGTGCATTAAATCCAACCGTTTGCAAATCCAAATGATTAGCAATGTACACGGCTCTTTCGTTGTGAAAGGGTTGAGAGATAATGGTAAAAGCATCCTCGTTAAAGATGGCTTTCATGCGATATACGGAATCCAAGGTGCGAAATCCAGCGTAATCCAAATAAATGTGATCTTTGGGGACGCCACGTTCAATTAGCCCTTCTTCCATGTCTTTGGGTTCGTTGTAATTCTCGCGACTATTGTCTCCACTAACCACTATAAAATCAATCTTTCCCGCGTGATAGAGCTGTGCTGCCGCTTCTATGCGATAGGTAAAGTAGTAGTTTAGTTGTCCGCCACTGAGATATTTGGAAGTCCCAAGAACAAGTCCTACTTTGTTGTGGGGAATTTGATCAACGGTATCAAATAGCTGTGCTTTTGTACTGGAGGCTACGCGTATATTGGCTAGGCCTATAAAAGCAAGCAGGAGAATACCGAGGATTCCAATACCGAGGATTGTCTTTTTCATATGACAGGGATTAAAACGGTATTAATACCAACGTTTTTTATTTTTCTTAGAATTTTCTGACTTACGGGAATTTGCCTTCTTATTACGGTAATCTTTTTTAGGGGCTGCATCTCCTTTTTTAGCATCTTCCTTCCATGGAAAGGGATGATCCGAAATAGTTTTGGGTTGGGTACGTGTAAACTTTACAATTGCATCCCAGTAGGTCTTCTCCGATTTGTCACAAAACGAAATAGCCAATCCTTCATTTCCCGCTCTTCCTGTACGTCCAATACGGTGTACAAAAGTTTCTGGAATGTTGGGTAAGTCATAGTTAATCACTACGGGGAGTGAATCAATATCAATACCACGAGCAGCAATATCAGTAGCTACTAATACTTTTGTCTCTTTATTTTTGAAACTATCCAGTGCTTCTTGTCTTAGGTTTTGAGATTTATCTCCGTGAAAAGCTGCAGCCTGTACGCCATTTTTTTCTAAAGCTTCCACTACAGAATCAGCCCCATGTTTGGTCCGAGTGAATACCAAAACATCACTGAGCTTTTGATTGCGAATGAGGTGGTATAGTAGTTTTTTCTTGTCTCCTTTTTCTACGAAATACACCTGTTGTTTTACTGTTTTGGCGCTAGATGAAATCGCATCGACAGCAACGTATTGTGGTTGTTTGAGAAAGTTATGTGCCAATTCTCGAATAGGTAAAGGCATTGTTGCAGAGAACAATAGGGTTTGTCTGTTATCTGGGGTAACTTGAATCAGCTTTTTTACATCATCAATAAAGCCCATATCCAACATTAAATCCGCTTCATCCAGTACCAAAAAGTGAAGGTGATCGAGGTTTAGTTGTTTTTGTTTGTATAGATCTAAAAGACGCCCTGGTGTTCCTATAATGATATCAGCGCCTTTGTTTAACTGTTCAATTTGAGGTTTGCTTGAAACACCTCCATAAATAGTCATTAGGGTTGCATTGGTGTATTTGGCATAAAGCGCGAAGTTATCAGCTATTTGTTGTGCTAATTCTCTGGTTGGAGTTATCACTAATACACGTGCGTTTTTTGTGCGTTTGGTATTGCCTAAACGGTGTAAATAGTGGAGAATTGGCATGACAAAGGCAGCTGTTTTTCCCGTTCCCGTTTGTGCACAACCAATGACGTCCTTTTCTTGTAAAACCAAGGGAATCACTTGCTGTTGAATGGGCGTAGGCGTTTGATACTCTAGCTCTTCAATTGCTCTTAAAATATTTTTATTCAGTTGTAAATCTTCAAATGTCATAACCTGTGCATATAGTATTGGACAAAGGTACGCGATTTGATGGTAATTAATGAAATGCAGGAAAAAAAAGGACAATCTACTATATTCAATTGATTGTCAATTAGGTGTTTATGTGGTTAATATACTAGTGCTTGGTGAATTTCCTCTAGGGTTGCGCGTACTTTAATGGCTTCAATAGCCAAGGCCAATACATTATCCCCTTTTGTTTGTACGTGCTGTGCTAGTTTTACCAAAGCATCTTCTACTTCTTTGCGAGGGTTCAGCTGTGTTGTTTTCGTTTCAGTTGCTCCTGATTCTGATCCTTTGTGTTGTGATTGTAAAAGAACAGTTAGTACGGGCTGAATACCGCCTTGATTCGCTATGGTTTGAATGAGGTTTATTGTTTTTTCAGCGATATCTAGGGTAGTTTTTTCTATAAAATAACTTCCTGCCCATGGGTCAATCGTTTTACAGCTCTTAATTTCTTCCACTAAGAAACGCTGCATTTGACCTGCAGTCAGTTGGGTGGATGCTGTTGGAGGGAGTTGTAAGTGCAAGGCTTGTGTTCCTCCAAAAATAGCTGCAGTCGCTTGTACAGTCGTTTGACCTAAGCTGTCCATCGATCCAGTAAACTCAGGATGTAAGACTGAGGTTTGGGCGCGAATGGAGAGGGCTGAAGCTTGTTCATCCTTGAGGTTGAACGGTTGAAGTAAGGTAGACCAAACCCCTCGTGCCGCTCGCATCTTGGCTATTTCGATAAAATGATTAGAGCCTAAAGCCCAAGTATACGAAAGATGGGTTGCTATATAGTCCAAGGGAATATTTTGTTTGCCTGCTTGTTGTAGCAAATCAATTCCCAGCATTAAGCTATAGGCTAGTTCCTGATCAGCTGTGAGATTACATGTTTTCAAAGCCGTATTGGACAGGGATACCCCATTGAAATTAGGATGATGCTGATGCAAATAACTGAGGGTATCCAAAGCCACTTTGTTTGCTTTTTCAAGTGAAAAGGTACCCTTTGTTGATAGGATAGGTGATAGTAGATCACTGTGTAGATGGCCTGATAAACGCTGACCTTCAAACCCCAATTCTTCAGCTGCTGCTAAATAACAAGCCAATAGCGGGACAATCGAGCCATCTGAATAAAGCGCAACCGCTAGTTCATCAAGGGGAAGTTGCGCAAGAAGTACTTTCATGTCTTCAATGGAATGTAGGCTAGGTTGCGTTTTTTCTATTTCCGTCGATGGTGTGGTATGAGCAATAAGAGTTATTTCCTTTTGTCCTTGCTGTACTTGATTGCGATAAACTTGATTTGCTTTTTCTAGGGATGTGTTTTGAGGTACTTGATTCATTTGCCAAGGGTGCTGTACATACATCATAGGAGAAATCCCTCGTATAAAAGGAGCAAATCCCGCTGCAAAATCAATATCTTCTAAAGCTTTAATCGCTTCTTCGCTGTATTGTTTCTGAATAGCAACTCCCTCAACTGTTGTTGTTACAGTGGAATCTGATGGTGTTTCGAATAGAGTAGAATCTATTTTCAAATGTTGTAAATCCTTTCTTTTCATAACGAATACGCTTATTTATTTTCCGCTGTTAATCTATGTTGTTCGTAGCTTTCTGCTAGGCGTTTTTCCAATAAAGGAGCCAGTAGTGTTTTGCGTGGTTTTTGTTTGACAAAGGGAAAGAGTTCCAATTGCGTTTGTATTTTCTCCTTGGGATTGGCTTGTATATTGCTGCCAACAAGTAGTTCTTTTTGCGCATTAAACCAATCCTGTTCCTTGTCTGCGGATTCTGCTATTTTACGCTGAATCGTCCCTTGATGAAAGGAAGTGATTAATCCATCTGCTTGTTCGATCTGTTTGATGATCTCCAGTGCTTTTTCTGCCAGTTGCTTGGTGAGTTCTTCTATATAATAGGCTCCAGCTGTGGGATTGTCTACCGCGTCAAAATGGCTATCCTTCTTTAAGGAAAGGAGTTGATTCCTTGCTATTTGTTGACTGGCGTAATTTTCTTTTCGATACAGTACATCATGGGGTAAATTACAAATAAAATCGGCACCTCCTAAAACAGCACTCATGCATTCGGTTGTTGAGCGTAGGGCATTTACTGATGCTCCATAGAGTGTTTTATTTCGCTTTGTAGGCGTACTGATAATTTTGACCGTTAAGTCCGTGCAGGCGTATTCTCGTGCAATTAATTCAAATAACAAGCGGAATGCCTTGTGTTTGGCAATTTCAAAAAAGTAATTTGAACCAACAGCAACTTCAATAAAAACGGGCTGTTGTAGTGTTTTTACTCTAGAAAGATACTCATTGAAGTGATTGCAAGCATAAGCCAGCTGTTGAATGATAGTAGCTCCCGCTTGTTGGTACGCTTTGGTATCAATTGTCAGGTTAACGGATGCGTACTGTTGGGCTAATGCATCAAGAGTTGTAAAATCCTGGTTGAGGTTGTGAAACCAATTTCCTGCTGTAATTAATTGATGAATAGGATCAACCATCAGGTGCAGGGTAAAGTGTTGTTCACTCGCCCATTGCGCAATATTTTTGATATAGGTTTGATCTAAAAAGTGACAGCGCAATAAATACGTTCCTTCTTTAGGTAAAACACCTAGAAGTGCAGTTACATCCACAGCTGTATTGGTCAGGGTGAAATAGAGAACCTCTGCGCCCTTTTGCAAAGCCGTTTTTGCATTGTGGATGGATTTTTCAATGTCGTGTACGTAGATCGAGTGTACCACAGACCATTGTGAACTGCTAGTAGAAACGGGAATCGACTGATTTTCATCTCCATGGTAAAATGGACGTACTTTGATCCCTTCTAAACTTTCCCAAACTAGCGTTTCATTGTAATCAGCTCCTTGCAGTTCGTATTGAATTTTATTTTTCCATTGCTTAGAAGGAATGGAAGTAAATTCGTCGAAAAGTTGATGATTCATAGTACTAAAATGTCAGGTTTACGAAGAAGATAAGGTATCAAATTCAATGATAAAAATATCTTCATTATCTCGCTTCATATAATATTTTTCTCTGGCGTATTTCTCGATTGCATCGCCATCTTTCAAGTTTTTGATGGATTGCTTGTCCTTGTCAATTTCATTTTGAAAGTATTCTCTTTTTTCTTCCATTTTATCAATTTCTTGATCAATGGCATGATGTTCAATAAGCGAATAGCTGTCAAAAAATACGATCCAAACAATAAAACCAATGGTTATCAAAAAAAACGGGTTTTTTACTATTCGGATGTATCGTAATTTGCGAAGCATACTTTTAGAATCCATTGGCATTATTATTTATGTGGTATAAAGTTAACCTATTTTCTCGTTAATTACAGTACGAACAATATCAATTGCCACAGTATTATACGTGTCATTGGGAATAATGATATCCGCATAGGCTTTTGATGGCTCTATAAATTGATCGTGCATCGGTTTTAATGTGTTTTGATAGCGATTTAAAACTTCGATCATATCGCGACCGCGTTCGGCTATATCGCGTTTTAAACGGCGAATCAAGCGCTCATCCGAATCGGCGTGTACAAAGATTTTAATGTCACATAATTCACGTAATTCTGGATTACACAAGATTAGGATTCCTTCAACAATCATTACTTTTCTAGGATGTGTTAGGATATAGTCATCTGTTCTATTGTGCTTCACAAAAGAATAAACGGGTTGATTTACACTATGTCCCTCTTTTAATTCTTTGAGATGTTGAACCAAAAGATCAAAGTCAATCGATCTTGGATGATCAAAGTTGATTAAAGTTCTTTCCTCCAAACTAAGATTATCCGTTGCTTTGTAATACGAGTCTTGGGATATGATACCTACTTCTGTTTCAGGTAGTTCGTTCATGATTTGGTGAACTACGGTTGTTTTACCGCTTCCTGTTCCTCCTGCAATTCCAATAATTAACATCTGTGCTTTTATATTTTTAGCAAAAATAGAAATTAATCAAAGAGGGGAAAAACATTTTTTGGTTTTAGAACGTTGTTAAGGCTTTTTAAGTAGGAGGTAAAAAGAGGATTGTATTGGATTTTTCAATGGCAGCGATATTATTTATACTTAATCTAATTTAAAAAAGTTATATTTGTCTCTCTTACAACTGGATAAAAGAATTGATTTTTTATAAATAAAAGGATATATGGCAAAGAAAAATGTAGATCGAGGTTTATTTACACTAAAAGAAAGAACGTACATCACCCCACATTATATACGCATCACCTTAGAAGGAAAAGACGTGCAAAAGTTTAGTCGCACGACAATAGGGGTAAACAACAAAATATTTTTGGCTCCTGAGGGATGTCCAAAGGTATATTTACCTGAGTTTGATTATGAAAAAGGGCAATGGGTACCAATGGATGATGCGATTCGTCCAAGTGTGCGTACCTACACGCATAGAGGAATTAACTTAGAAAAGAATGAATTATATGTGGATTTCGTAGCACATGGCGATGAGGGACCTGCTTCGAAATGGGCGATTCAAGCGCCAATAGGAGCGGAATTAGGGGTAGCTATGGGAACAGAAGCTTCCGAACTTTATCCCGTGGCAAATCGTTATATTTTAGTAGGAGATGGAACAGCTATTCCAGTATTGGGTGCTATTTTGGAAGATTTGCCTGCAGATGCACACGTACAAGCTTTTATTGAAGTAGAAACCAAAGAAGATATGCAACCTTTAGCAACCAAGGCAGATGCCTCTATTGAATGGGTGATTAATCCAACGCCTGGTCAGAGTACCGTATTGGCAGAAAAAGCATTGGCCTATATTGAAGAACAAGGAGAAATGGAGTCAAAGTTTGCCTATGTAGCAGCCGAATTTTCTACGGTAAAAATATTGCGTAATTTCTTGCGTAAAGAGAAAAACTGGACGAAGGACGAGCTTTATGCCTACTCTTACTGGAAATTTGGTAAAGCAGAAAATGCGTCAGAAGCTGATCGACGTGCTGAAAAAGCAAGTTTTGATTAGCAAAAAACCAAGAAATGCAAGTTGAAACTACATGTATTGTCAAAAGAGGTAGATTCACTATTCAATACCTTTAATTAAATCGAGAAACGAGGACTACGGACCTCGTTTTTTTTATATTTAAATGAAATTGTCCCGCTACTTTATAAAAACAAGTTAAAAGTAGGCGATCAATCGCGTGATTTAGTTTGATAAGAAATATTATTTGTTACCTTTGTCGGCTGAAATAAAAATTCAAATCATTTTAAGTTCTTTAGTAGCATGTTAAATCGAAGACACATTCGTATCAAGGTTATGCAGACGCTTTATGCCCTGCACCAAAGTAATTCTGACCAAGTTCAAGTTGGTGAGAAATTTTTAAACCACAGCATGGATAGTATACAAGAGTTATACTTAGTTATGCTAACCCTCCTGATAGAAATTCGAAAAAAAGAAGAAGAATACATCGAAATTTCTCAGAAAAAACATTTAGCTACATCGGAAGAACGCAATCCAAACAAGAAGTTTATCGAAAACCAAGTCCTTGAGTTATTGAGTAATTCTACTTCTATTAGCAATAAAGTGGAAGAGCGCAGTATGGTGTATTGGCAAAGAAAAGATCACTATGTTCAATTGATGTTGGATGAGGTGAAGGCAAGCCAGCTGTACAAAGACTATATGAAATCGTCGACGCGTTCGTTTAAGGAAGACCAAGATTTTATTGTGGATCTATACACTGAAATTTTGGCGCCAAACGAGAAAATATACGATTTCTTAGAGGATACCAAATTAACGTGGGTAGATGATTTGCCGGTTGTTAATACTTTGATTCAAAAGCAGTTGAGACAACTAAAGAATGCAGAACAAGCCTTTTTTGTACCTAAAGTATTCAAAGATTCAGAAGACAAAGATTTTGCTGTTGATTTATACCGTAGAACGGTTTTAAATGGAGCTGAATTTGCTAAAGAATACGACGGAAAAACACCAAATTGGGATATAGAACGCATTGCTGCCTTAGATATTATTATTTTGAAAATGGCAATTTGTGAAATGTTGCGTTTCTCTTCCATCCCAGTGAAAGTAACAATAAATGAATATTTAGAACTAGCAAAAGAATATTCTACACCAAAAAGTAGTATATTTATCAACGGTATCCTTGATAATATTTCGAAAGAACTAGAAACGCAAGGCCGCTTAAATAAAATTGGAAAAGGACTTTTGTAAGACTAAATAACTTTAATAACTATAATCGATGAAAAGAATATTTATCTTGTCTTGTGTAGCATTGTTAAGCATGACCGCTTGTAAAAAGAATGAGGCATCAAGTCGTATCAGTGAAGAAAGTGTAGCTAAAGTAGAACAAAACGCTGCAGATAAAAAAAATCATGGAACGCCAAAAATGGAATTCGCTGAACTTTCTCATGATTTCGGATCAATTGGAAATAATGAAGCAGTAGAAACTGAATTCAACTTTACTAACACAGGAGATGCGGATTTAGTTATTATTGACGCTCGTGCTACTTGCGGATGTACAGTACCTGAGTATCAAAAAACACCTATTAAACCAGGAGAATCATCAAAATTAAAAGTGAGATTTCAAACGGGTGCCGTAGGACAACAACAAAAGACCGTTACTTTAACAACGAATACAGAAAAAGGAGAGGAGTTCCTAACAATCAAAGCGAACGTCGCTCCGGCAAACTAATTTTTTAATACTTATATTTTATGGAAGGAATACAACAATTTTTACCCATGATTCTTATTTTTGTTGCGATCTATTTTTTTATGATTCGCCCGCAACAAAAAAAGATGAAACAAGAAAAGGAGTACGAAGCTAGTCTAAAAGTAGGAGATCGTATTATAACTAAATCAGGTTTACACGGAAGAATTGCTGAGTTAAATGAATTAACAGTTGTTGTAGAAACAATGGCAGGGAAACTATTAATGGAGCGTTCTGCTATTTCTATGGATATGAGCCAAAAACTTCAAGAGAAGAAATAAGGTACTAGCAAACTTAAAATAAAAAAAATAGGACTCATAAAGAGTCCTATTTTTTTATATCCTATTTTACAATGTAGTTTGTAAGGTTTTTACTTACTAGGAGTTTATTTTTTAAGACGATCTACATACATGATCAGATCAATTAAACGAGAAGAATAGCCAATTTCATTGTCATACCAACCTACTACTTTAACCATACGATCGATGACAGAAGTCAGTTGAGC
>JASLHL010000168.1 GCA_030152225.1 Flavobacterium sp.
TCAGGATTGACAGAAGAAGAAATCGAAAGAATGAAAAAAGAAGCAGAAGCGAATGCAGATGCAGATAAAAGAGCAAAAGAATCAGCAGATAAAATCAATGAGGCAGATGCTATGATTTTCCAAACAGACAAGCAATTGAAAGAATTTGGAGATAAGTTATCAGCAGCAAATAAAACTGCGATTGAAGGAGCTTTAGAGGAATTGAAAAAAGCATACGAAACAAAAGACGTTGCAACAATTACTCCAGCTTTAGACAAAATCAATGAGGCTTGGAAAGCAGCTTCTGAAGAAATGTACAAAGCACAAGCTGAGGCTCAACAAGGAGGTGCACAAGACGCTCAACCGAACCAAGGTAACCAAGGGGGTGGAGATGCTGAAGGTCCTCAAGATGTTGAGTACGAAGAAGTAAAATAAGAACCCTAAAGTTTTTATAGTTATAATTGAAGAACCGAGTCATCCAATGGCTCGGTTTTTTTATTTTATAGCGTTAAGGGTTATGAGTTAAGGGTTATGAGTTAAGGGTTAAGGGTTATGAGTTAAGGGTTAAGGGTTATGAGTTAAGGGTTATGAGTTAAGGGTTATGAGTTAAGGGTTAAGGGTTGAAAAAGTATGCTACTCCACACAAGCTTGATGAAAAATAGACAGACAAAGGTCAATCTCATCGGTTGTTAAATGGGCAAATCCCAAGCGAATACCTGTTAACTTTTTACTCTGATACAACAACGCCGTTGGGATGTAGAGGTTGTTGAGCATACACAAGGCGCGAACACGCATGAGGTTAATGGGAGATGAAAAGGTAATCCACACCGCTAAATCGCCTTCTGGTACTGAAAACGCAATGCGGTCGCCAAATAAATCCTCTAGCACGCGACAGAAATAATCGCGTCTTTCGCTATAGATTTTATTGACTTTTACCTGGTGTCGAAACAAAATCCCTTCTTCGATTAATTCCGTCAGCGTATGGGTGGTGAAATAGTTTTTGTTTTCTTCCAGTACGGCTTGGTGCTTTTCCAATTCTCGAATTAAATTTTCTGGCGCTACTATAACCCCCATCGTAAAATCTGTAGCAATGGATGTTCCTATGGAGCTCAGGTAAATGACCATGCCTTTGGTATCACCACTTAGTAAAGGCAAAGGAGGATTGCTGTTGTAGTGAAAATCGAAGTGATTGTCGTCTTCTAATAAAATAAAACCATACTGTTGTGCCAACTGCAAGAGCTTGACACGCTGTTGAACGGATAGGGATTGCGTTGTTGGATAGTGGTGGTTCGCCGTAAGATAAAACAGGCGAATTGGTCGTTGTTGACACAGCTTCTCCAAAGCAAGGAGATCGAGTCCTTCCGCATGTAAAGGAATCGTGTGTAATTGGGCTCCCGTATGTTGCAAAATTGCATGACTGCCATAATAGCCATATTCGCTAATAGCTACGTGATCGCTCGCCTTTAGAAGTAATTTTGCACAAAGGTATAAAGCCGAAGTTGGACTTTGTGTGGTTAGTATATGCGTAGGAGTAGCCTGAATATTACGGGTTAAATTAACGTAGTTGGCTACTTGTTTTTTCAGCGCTACCACTGCCTTTTTGGTATAGGGATCAAAGTAGGTGCTGTGTTGTTTTCGCTTGAGGTTGGCGCTAAAAATAGCAGCGAGTTCCTCTTGTAAACCCAAGCGAATATCGGGTGTGCCATCGGTAAAATAGTAACGACATCGGTGTTGATCACTGGGTAAATCTAGGCGATTATCCGTTGCGAATGCATAGCCTGTAGTAGAGGGAAATGCATGGGAATTGGTGTGTACCACCTGCTTGGCTTGATGAACAAAAGTTCCTTTGTTGGGAAGGCTAATTAACCATCCTTGGGTAATGAGCTCCTCAAAAGCCGCAATAACCGTATTGCGGTTGACCTGTAGGAGTTCCGCTAGCTTTCGCGTTCCGGGTAATTTCGTCTGTACGGGAATGATATTGCGCTGTATCGCATTGCTAAATTGATTGGCAATTTGCATGTAGACAGGCGTTGTAGACGCTTTGTCTAGGTGTATCAAACGATTGTACGGTATTTTAAACGATTGGGACATACGCATAAAAAGCTAAGAATACAAGATCAAGAAATGCAAAAGTAAGGATTATCAATCGATTAGCGCGCGTACTTGTAAAAGGTTTTCAACGGCAAACGAATAGCAGTATTGGGGTGTACTTCGCGCACCAAAGCTCTCTTTCCAGTAGAGTAGCCCCGCATTGAGCTGCTTGGGACTGATGTGACTGCTTCCAAAATCAAAATAGCGAACCGTGGATTGGTATTGCTCCAACAAGGTATAGATCAACAAATCTAAGGCGCCGTTTTTATTGTCTTCTTCTGTTCCTGCAATGTATTGCAAATGCACAGCCTGAGGGTGAATAAACAAGGTGACTCCCCCCGCTAGTTTGCCAGTGGACGTATACACATTGACTTGTTTGATCGACTGTGGAAAAGCTTGCATCAATTGGGTGATTTCCGCCAAGCTGTGTACGGGATCCGTGTTATAGCGATCACGCAAACGCGGTGTGAGAATCTCTTGCCAAAATGCGGTGGCTAAGGCATCTTCTTTTACCGTATAGCCCTTTTTTATTCCCTTTTGAATCATGCGTTTTCGGTTGGTATTCAGCTGCATGGGCGATGCAAAATCAAGTGTAGAAAGCAGTTGAACACTAGGGGGACCCCCTTGTAAAGCATGGCTGATAAAGGCCAAGGTATTGGTAGTTTGCTTAGTGTAGATCGGGGGGATCTCATTGATAATCAAAGCGTCTATACCCAACTGTTTGCAATGCAAGGCAATCGCTTCTATAATTGTTAGATATTGAGCAAGAGTTAGGGTGGGCAAATGAATGATTCCGCCATAACTCAATCCAAAGTGACTGCATAGTACCTGTTCTTCGGTATGGGCAGGTAGGAGAGCCACCAGCTTATGATCTTCGTAAATTAAAAGGGAATGATCTGTAAAACGCGCTTGGTGGTAGTCCATAAAAGCACGGTGAAAGAGAAAGCTCGCATTCGTTGCTTGTTCGAGAAAAAGATTCCACCTTTCTTGGTATTCGGGGGTGTAACGTACAACTTTCAAATGAAAATAATTTTTCAGCAATGTAAGCGTAATGGAGGAAAATATAAAATTAAATTCAAAAAAGATCGACCTAGTGTTAGAACGTAGGACAACGCAACGGGGATAAACAGAAGGAAAATAAGTCCTCTATTCTCATTGAAGGTTGTGTTAAAAAAAGGGAAACTGAAATTTGTATTTTCAACATTAAGCGAATTGTAGTATATTTCGCCTTTAAATTAATTTAATCTAAATAACAAGTAAATCCATGAAACAAAAATACGTACGTGCCCCATTTATGTATACGGTATTGGCTTCTCTTCTCTTATCAGGAGTAAGTTATGCTGGAACTATTACCGAAAATGCAGCGGCTAGTCATGAAGTATATACAGGTAAATTGCCGAATTATAAGCCATTAAATGAGTATGGATCCTTTATCATTCACTTGGATAAACAGACAAATCTTACGGAACAAGCGTTTTTAGCTAATGCACTTACTTTTTTTGGATTAAATGAAACGAATACTTTTCAATTGATCCACACGTTCACGGATGATTTGGGTAATACGCACAAAACCTACCAACATAGGGTGGGTGCCTACCCCGTAGAAGGACAGATGTTTATTGTTCACTTGGATAAAACGGGACGCGTAACTGCTGTAAATGGAACGATTATTACTATTGAAAACAAAAAAAGCACCTATAGTTTAAGGGCGAATATCAATCGAAAACCAGTTATTTCCAAAGAAGAGGCAAAGCATATCGCATTCAAGATAAATAAAATTAAAAAAGCAAAAACGGAAGATGATCCTGTAGAAACGGTTTTTGTCAAAGCTACAGGAGAACAAGGGTTATTTGTTTTGGCACATAAGGTGCGCGTGGATGACATTGGGCCGAATCGAATGGTGAGTAAAAACGTTTTTATTAGCGTTGAGCAAGGCGATATCGTAAATGAGGTTTCGCTTATCGCTCATGCCAATGTAAGAGGAACAGGAAATGGATATTATCGTTCGAATTTACCTTTGGAATTAAAAGAAGAGAACGGTAACTATTTGTTAGTCGATACAGATCGTAAGGTAACAACCTATAGCGCAGAAAACATAACGAGCGATTGGGATTTTTACGATGGATTAGGGGAATATATCGTGCATACGTCAACGAATTTTCCACAAAACCCCGTTAATGATCTTCATTGGGGATTAGCGCGTACGTATGATTATTATAAGGAGGTACACCATCGAACTAGTTTTGATAACAAAGGCGGAGCGATTTTTGCCTATTACAACCCACTGTTTTTAGATGGAGATCCCGATTCAGGTTTTCCGGATAATGCCTTTGCTGTTCATTCCATACACGGCAATTTCTTGGTATTTGGAAGAGGTTCAGGCTATTTCAATCCCTTAGTTACTTTAGATGTAGTTGGACATGAATTTAGCCACCTCGTTGTAGGAAATAACGGTAGAGGAGGATTAACGTATCAAGGCGAATCGGGAGCACTTAATGAGGGGTTTGCCGATATTTTTGGTACGTCAATTGAACATTTTGCCGTATCGGATGCAGATTGGTTTATTGGAAAGGGAATTGTTGGTTTACCAGGTTATGATTATATGAGAAGTATGGAAAATCCGAAAAACAATCATCCTGCAAGTAAACAACCAAATACCTATAAAGGACAAAATTGGGCCAATACTCAACTTGGAGCTTGGGACAACGGAGGAGTTCACGTAAATAGCGGGGTAATGAATTATTGGTACTATTTGGTTAGTGAAGGGGGTAGTGGAATGACAGATCCCATAAGAAATCAACAAAACATAGAGATAACACCAGCAAAAGAATATATCGTTTCTGGAATTGGCATCCAAAAGGCAGAAAAAATTGCCTATCATACCTTAATGACACAATTGGGAAGTAATTCGCAATATGTAGATGCTGTGCATGGTTCATTAACAGCCGCAGCAGAATTGTACGGGGAAGAATCAGAAGAATACTTTTCCGTTTACGATGCGTGGTATGCCGTCGGTCTACTTGAAACGCCAAGAGAAAATATGGGAATCGAAGATTTTGAGCTAACTGAAGATGTCTTTCGTATGTATCCCAACCCAGTATCCAATGGTGAATTAACGGTTTTGATCAAAGACGACAAAGGAACGGTAGTTTTTTACAATATGGCTGGACAACAAGTAACGTCGAACTTCACCGTGGAAAGAGGGGAGAACAAAGTAGCTATTCCTCACCTAGGTGCAGGTACTTATATGGTGAGGTATGAAAGCAAAGAAAGAAAGATTTCTGCTAAAATTTTGGTGAAATAACGAAAGGAAACGTTAAGTCGTTCACTGTTCTATTTTTGTTTTCTAGGTTTTTGAAATGTAAGATTGAATTAAATAAGTGTTAGTAGGGGGATTGGGATTAGTTATTGTAAAAGATTGTTAAATATTGGTATTAAATGTTTTGTTAAATATTTATCGGATAAATTTTGCTATATTTCGAAATTGATAATATTAATTTAATAGACAAAAAACGCCCATGAAACAAAAATACGTATATGTCCCTACATTTTATGTAGCATTAGCTTCGTTTCTACTTGTAGGACATAGCACTGTTGCAGCTGTTGATACTCGTGTTGCAACTACTTTAGAAGTGTATACTGCGCAGTTGCCAACCTATAAACCACTGAATGATTACGGTTCATTTGTTATCCGAATGGATAAGAAAACCGCTATAACAGAACAAGAATTTTTAGCAAAAGCGAATACATTCTTTGGTTTTAATGAAACGAATCGCTTTCAACTGATTGATAGTTATGTGGATAGTTTTGGAAAAACACACAATACCTATCAACACTTTGTAGGACAGTATCTTGTAGAAGGGCAAATGTTTATTGTTCACGCGGATAAAAAAGGTAGAGTAACATCAGTTAACGGGACAATCATCAACATTGAAAATAAAAAAAGCCCATATAGTCTACGCAATAATGTAAATAAAAAACCCGTTATTTCGCAAGAAAAAGCAGTTAGTATTGCTTTCAAGGCGAGTAAGGTGTTGGTGGCAAATAAGGTAGCAGATTTTCCTGTGGAAACGGTATTTGCCCGTTCAGATAAAGATGGATTATTTGTTTTGGCACATAAAGTACGCGTGGATGATTATTCCAATGCTAGAATGCTGAGTAAAAATGTTTTTATTGATGTCGAAAAAGGGGAAGTTATTTCAGAAGTATCTTTAATCTCGCATGTCAATGTTACAGGAACGGGAAATGGATTCTATCGCGATAATTTACCTTTGGGTATGACAGAGCGTGGCGGGAAATATCAATTAGTTGATCAGGAACGAAAGCTAAAGACTTTTGACGGAACTGCCCTACAAAACGCATGGGAAGTATATGATAGAAGAGGCGGAACGGTATATACATATGATTCGCCAAACGTTAACGATCATCCATCCAATGATGTACATTGGGGATTAGCAAGAACCTATGATTACTATAAAGAAGTGCACAATAGAACGAGCTATGATAATTATACGGGGGATGATACGTTAAAAGGTGTAATCAGAGCTTTTTATAATCCAGTTGCAATGGATGGGGATGAATCTGGATTTCCAAATAATGCGGTAGCGATGGGGCCTCCATTTAATACGCTTGTTTTTGGTAGGGGATCAAATGCCTATAATCCGCTGACAGCTTTAGATGTTACTGGGCACGAGTTTACACACTTAGTAATAGATAATAATGGAAGAGGTGGCTTGCGCTATGCAGGAGAATCAGGTGCTTTGAATGAAGGTTTTGCCGATATTTTTGGTACTGCGATTGAACACTATACCGTAGATGATGCTGATTGGTATATGGGAATGGGAATACTGAAAGATCCAGCCAACCCTTTCATGAGGAGTATGAAAAATCCAAAAGAAGGACGTACCTATTATAGACAACCCAATACATATCGAGGAGAATACTGGGCAAATACAACAAATTTACACCAGGATAATGGAGGCGTACACACAAATAGTGGCGTACTCAACTATTGGTTTTACCTCGTAAGTGAAGGAGGAAGTGGAATGACAGATCCTATTTTTAATAGAGACAACGAAGAAGTAACTCCCGCAAAAGAGTATATTGTATCGGGAATTGGCATGCAAAGAGCAGAAAAAATAGCGTATCATACCTTAATGACACAATTGGGAAGTAATTCGCAATATGTAGACGCCGTAGAAGGAACGTTAAGTGCAGCAGAAGATTTATTCGGTGAAAACTCAGAGGAGTATTTTACGGTATACGATGCTTGGTATGGGGTAGGACTGATTGAAACACCAAGAGAAAATATGGGATTGGAAGATTTCGAACTAACGAACGAGGTGTTTAGTATGTATCCTAACCCTATATCGAATGGAGAATTAACGATCTTAATTAAAGATGAGAACGGTACTGTTGCTTTTTACAATATGGCAGGACAAAAAGTAACGCCAGATTTTCCAGTTGAAAAAGGAGAAAATAAAGTTTATGTTCCTCAATTGAAAACAGGAAATTACATCGTGAGATATGAGAGTAAGGAAAGAAAAATTTCAGAGAAGATCATCGTAAAATAAAGCATAAAAAAAACCGAGAATTTAATTCTCGGTTTTTTTTATGCTTATTTTTTTAGGATTTTTGTTCTTTGTTAAAGTACACTAAGTAGTAGTACATTTGTTTTTCTTCATCCCATCCTTTTTCTACAAATTTATCTGCGCTTTCTGGATTGATGAAGTCAAGCTTAATCTGAATATTCGTATCTAAATTAATCACGTTCTTAATTTTTTTACGCGCATCAGAAACGGCATTATTTGCAATAGGGAAAGACGTCGTATCTTCAATGCTGTATTTCTCTCCTTTGTCTACCTTGTAGTTTTTGAACTCCGAAATTAAATCTGGATTGTCAATGACTTCGTTTAAGAAATTGCTCTCTTCAAATTCGTCGTTTTTAGCAAAGTAGTTGACAGAGCGATTCATAAACATAACCTCTTCTTTTTTATCCTCCGCAGGTAAAACTACATCCTTTGCAAAGTCTTGGCAGAACTTTAAATATTTTTTGGTCATGAAGGCCTCATCTTGGAAGATATCTACACATAAGAAGTGCTCTAACCAATAACGAGCATCATAGCGGTTGCTGTCAATTGTAAGAATTTTATACCCTTCTTCTTTTTTGTAGTTGAAGATAATACACCCTTTGTCTAACTTGTTTAAGTTAATCCCTTGCTGTAAGATCATTTCTAAATTCGATCCGTTTTCTTGAAATTGCAAGAAGTCAGATTTAATCTCACTTTTGAAAATTCCAATCGCATCTACTACATTGTTGTCGATAGACGTATTGGTTAGGTAAGTAACATATACTTCTCCATTTTTAATGTGTGGATGGTTTGATTGCTCAAATAGGTGTTTGGTTATTTTTTGTGAGATCTCATGAGCTTTATCAGAAGAAGGCGCATTAAACAACTCTGCTGCATAATTAAACATATCGTTGAACTCCAAATCAACATCGTGTACGAATTGAAAGTAATTTTCTTCTTTCTCACGGAAAGGCTTGAAGAAATATTCTTTTAATAAAGGAGCTATTTCATCGTTTAACGTGTAGGGTTCTTCCGATAAAAAGATAGCCTCATTTCTACTTTTATTTCCAACTCTATGAATCGATAAAGTTTCTACGTGTGCATTAAAAAGGTTGATCATAATTTATTTAAGTATGTAGTAGACCGTTTATAGATCTGTTATTTTTATAATTAAAAAGTCTAGTAATTATCCTCGCCATAGTCTGTAAAGCTATCATCGCCTTCAAACATATCATAATCTTCCTCATCATAATCATCGTCAAAATCGCCGTAAATATCGTCGTTAGATACTGGATCAGAAGTAAAAGACTTGGTTGGTATATGATCAGGTAAAATCCCATGAGAAAACAGCAACTCAGGGTATGCTGTTCCTGGTTCTTCCTCTTCAATAGCAGCTAATTCAACAAAGAATGTCCACATATTAAGAAAGTCATACACGTAAATAATTTTCGTTTGATCTTCGTCTAATACCGAACCAATGGTAGTTGATCCCATTGTTCTTCCACCTGCTGGATCATCACTCATGTCAAAAAGAGAGATCTCTTCCTCTTGTTGTGCCCAACTATCGTCGCAAGCGTAAAATGAAGCCGCTTCCATACCGTCAAAACCAAAGGCATTAACAATAGCATTGTGTAAATCTTCTAAGGTATCGTCTTCTAATATAGCAATGTCGCGAAAAATATCTTCCTCAGTATCAAGGATAACTCTGAATTTATAAACCATAATTTTTTAAACCGATTAGAATTGCAAATTTAAAATTATTATTAACTCTTTTCTTATAAATGAGGTCTTTTTATTTTGGAGTGAAGGTTCTAATTTTTCAAGGTTGGAAATCAAAAGATTACCTCCTTTTACAATTCATCGCACTAAAATGACAGTTCATCGACTATTATTTTTTTACGTTAATTTATCCTATCATATTTGTCATGTAAATCAAAGGAAGTAGATATGAAATTTATATTTTTGATCATTATAACGCTTATGCAATTGGTCCTGCAATTGATTCCTGTCTCAGCGGCAAATACTTCGTATAGTAAGGAAGAAACAACAACATGGACCCCGCAAGAAAAACAAGAAAAGAGCAATACAACCCCAGAGGTAAAATCATTTACAAAACAGCATGAGAAATAATTACTTCAAATTAGTACTTCTAGCCTTTATTGTATTTATCCTATTTACAAATGTGTTAAAGCTGCGTTTTATGGATTTATCACTATTTCTAGGCTATTTGGTTTCCTTCGTTGGGATCATTGTGCTAGTGAACCAATATTGGAAGGAAAACTATTGGAAGAAATTAGCCCAAACACTCGATGGAAAAGAAAATAGTGTACACAAAGTTACGGCTATTGTCACAGCTATTAACTTTGGCTTTATTTGGTTTGTTAGTTTGGGGTTGAAGATTTTTGACGTACACATCATCGGAAATAAAACCTTCTATTACTTTATGGATTCCAGCAGTTTTAGCTCGGTTTTTAGTACAGCTTTTTTCTTTAGTATCTTAGTGTATATCTACTACTATACCTATTTTACTTCTTTAGATAAAAAAATGAGTATTGACGAACAAAAGGTGATCACAGGAAGTGTATCAGCGCAGTTCGAAAGTTTGAAAAATCAATTAGATCCCCATTTTTTGTTTAATAGTTTAAATGTACTCAATGCCTTAATCGAAGAAAATCCGGATAAAGCACAAGAGTTTACTAGTGGATTATCCAAAACCTATCGCTATATCTTAGATCAAAAGAATAAAGAGCTAGTCCCTTTAGAAGAAGAACTAGATTTTGCTAGAACGTATATCGAATTACTTCAGATGCGCTTTGAGGATAGTTTGACCTTTGATATCGATCATGATATTAAACAGGAAGGAGCAAAAGTTGTTCCCTTGTCTTTGCAACTGTTGTTGGAAAACGTCATCAAACACAATAAGGCAACAGCGAATAAACCCCTGCATATCGTAATCAGGCAAGAAAATGGCTACTTGGTGGTAGAGAATAATCTAAACTTACGCCAAGTGAACGAAGATCGAAAGGGAATTGGACTGACTAATATTGCTGATCGCTATGCCTTATTAACCGCCAAACCTATAAGAGTAAACCAAACCGAAACAACCTTTATCGTACATATACCGATATTAACTAAAATTTTTGAACCTATGAGAATTATTGATGTACAAGAAAATGAGCAAGAGATTCTAATTGAAGCGAAAAAAAACGTGGAGAAAATAAAAAAATTCTACGCCCACCTAACCCTGTATATTATGGTGAATACTTTTTTGATTGTTTTAAATATGATGACAGACGCTAGATTTATGTGGAGTTTGATCGTCGTATTTTCTTGGGGAATTGGATTGGTGGCTGATTGGATGAAGACCTATAACTACCACTTTTTCTTGGGCAAAGATTGGGAAGATCGCAAAATTCGCGAATACATGGATCAACAGAACAAGCGAAGTAGTAACTGGAAATAAGGGCTATGAAGTTTTATACCAAAGAAGTAGAAAGAAAGTATATAGCCTATAAGAAGAATCGAATCAGTACCTTACGTGGATTAATTGCACAAGGGGTTTTGTGGGGAATCTTTACTAGTTCATTGATCTATAAGCAATTTGGCGGCTTACAAGGCGTGCGTATTGGGGTCGAAATTGACGGATATAATAGTTCGATCCGAATGTTTTATGAAGTATCTTTGTTCTGGTTGT
>JASLHL010000186.1 GCA_030152225.1 Flavobacterium sp.
CATATAGCAAGTATTATAAATTGGATAATTATCAAGGTGTCAAAACTGGAAATGATTTAAAAAATGGATATGTTTTTGAAATATTTGATCATGAACTTCCTGAGGTTTATCTTAATCAAAAACCACTTCTAACTAATGAGGTTGAAGATTTGAGGAGAATAGAGAAAGTGAAGACGATTATTGAGGTCAAGTATACCACTGAACAATTAGACGTTAAAAAGTCGAAATCTCCAAGACTCATAATTATTAAGATTTAATGTTGACATGAAAACTTAAAATTCAATGGATAGTAAATAATATTGTAGCTTTTAAAAACACTCACGTTCTAATAAAATTAAAACGGCTCGATAGAATTTCTATCGAGCCGTTTTTATGAATTGAAAATACGCTTATTTAATTAAGTGCTTAAGCTGTATTAGTTCTTTTTCTTCTAAATATCTCCAACGTCCACGAGGAAGATCTTTTTTCGTCAAGTTAGCGTATACTACACGGTCAAGCTTGATAACTTCGTATCCTAACGATTCGAATATACGACGTACGATACGGTTCTTGCCTGAGTGAATTTGAATACCTACCTCACGTTTCGAAGCACCAGTTACATAGCTAATGTCATCTGGTTTGATTAAACCATCTTCTAATTCTAAACCGAATTGAATTTTGTTGAAATCACCTTGTGCTAAGTTTTTATTTAACTCTACTTGGTAGATTTTTGTAACACCATTTTTCGGGTGCGATAATTTATCCGCTAAGTTGCCGTCATTTGTTAATAACAATAAACCTGTTGTATTCCTATCTAAACGACCTACTGGGTAAATGCGTTCTTTTGTCGCTTTAGCAACCAATTGCATTACCGTACGTCTTTCTTGTGGGTCATCTGTAGTTGTGATGTAATCTTTTGGTTTGTTCAATAAAACGTAAACCATTTTTTCACGCTTAAGACGTTCGTTATTGTAACGAATTTCATCTTTCGCAGGATCTACACGCGTACCTAATTCTGTTACAACTTCTCCGTTTACAGAAATCACACCAGCATGGATTAGTTCATCCGCTTTACGACGAGAACAAATACCTGAATTAGAAATGTAACGATTCAAACGGATTAAGCCGTCATCTTCGTTTTGTTTATTTGCAGGTTTGTTTGCAGGTCTGAATTTTCTATTTGCTGAATATTTGAAGTCATTGTTTTCACGTTGCTCCATGTATTCTTCTGTAGCTGTACTTTTTCTTTCGACGTTTCCTTCTTTAGCGAATTTTGACGGTCTTCCGAATGATTTTCTATCGTCACCACCTTCTTTCGAGAAGCGGTCTGATTTTCCAAAAGGTTTTCTGTCGTTTGATCTACCTGAAGAGAAAGATGGTCTTCTGTCTTCGCTACCTTCTTTTGAGAAGCGGTCTGATTTACCAAAAGGTTTTCTGTCGTTTGGTCTGCTTGAAGAGAATGATGGTCTTCCGAATGATTTTCTATCCTCACCACCTTCTTTCGAGAAGCGGTCTGATTTTCCAAAAGGTTTTCTGTCATTTGGTCTACCTGAAGAGAAAGATGATTTTCTGTCTTCACCACCTTCTTTCGAGAAGCGGTCTGATTTTCCAAAAGGTTTTCTGTCATTTGATCTACCTGAAGAGAAAGATGATTTTCTATCCTCACCACCTTCTTTAGAGAAGCGATCCGATGATCCGAAAGGTTTTCTATCGTTTGATCTTCCTGAAGAGAAAGATGATTTTCCAAATGTTTTTTTGTCGTCCTTGCCGAAAGAAGATTTTCCGAAGGATTCTCCTCTGCTGCTGCTTGACGATTTACTAGGACCACCCTTAGATTTGAAGTTTTCTGAGCTACTTCTTTGTCTTTTGGACTTGTCGTCACGACTGTTCCTTTGATTGTTGAATGGCATGATTTTATATAAAAATTGAGGTACAAAGGTACATATTTATTTCGATTTTTTATTTTTTTTTTGTGTGCCATTTTCTTGCTTTAAAGCCTATTCAGACTTGATTTTCGTTTGTAGGTAAAAAACTACATTTTCTAACTGTTTGTTTTTTAAGCTTATAGTTTTTACCTTTGCCCATTCATAAAATGGACCAAGCTATTTTTTGATCGACTGTTTAGTCGTGGATAGGGTAGCATTAAGGGAGTTAATGATCAGAAAGAAAGTATTAAGTATTAGTGCAATTTTCACGATTATAATATTGTCAAAATTGTATTCAAACCCAAAGATGGATTCGTTCGATGATCCATATAAAAAAATGATGATCGAGCACGCTGAGCGAATAAAAAATGAAAAAATTTTAGGTATCTCTAGCGTTAAAACTGAAGAAATTGCAGTTAGTTTTGCGGAGGAGGCAGTTCCTGTAGAGCGTTCTTCAGTAAAGCAAAAATTAGGAAAATATCTAAGTATATTTTCGTTCAAAAAGCAGCAATCTTATCAAATGCACGAAAGAGCAGATAAGTATCTACCAAGAATTGCTGAGGTACTAAAGTCGTACGACATTCCAGAAGATTTTAAGTATATCCCACTAGTGGAAAGTGGCTTAAACCCGAAGGTGAAATCACATAAGGGTGCGGGAGGATATTGGCAATTTATGCCTGCTACGGCACGTCTGTATGGATTGAAAGTAAATGGTAGTGTGGATGAAAGGTTGGATTTTGAAAAATCTACCCATGCCGCTGCTAAATACTTGAAAAGTCTGTACGAAGAATTTGGCGACTGGACACTTGTCGCTGCAGCTTATAATACAGGAGGTGGTAGTTTACGTCGCTCTATTCGTAATCAAGGTGTAGACGATTATTATCGTTTACGTTTAAATACGGAAACAGGAGCATATGTTTATAAGCTTATTTCTGTAAAAGCAGTAATTGAGAATCCTAATCAATACGGGTACAATATTTAAAAAATAGTTTATCACAAATGAAAACGGGTAGTAACTTTGGTTGCTACCCGTTTTTGTTTTTAACCAATACTTAAATAAGTGATTAACGTCATATTTATTCGAATTGAATGTCATTAGACTGTCATTGTATTGTAAGTAGTTTTACAGTTGAAAACAAATTACTTGAGCAATGCAATTAGAGCAATTTAATTATGACAACAAGATTGTTCGCAATTTCGGAGTTGCGACAATCATATGGGGTATTGTCGGTATGACGGTTGGTATGCTGATCGCACTACAGTTAGTGTGGCCAGAGCTGAACTTCATGACGCAATATTCTACATTTGGACGTATTCGTCCACTACATACTAACGCAGTAATCTTTGCGTTCGTAGGTAACGCAATATTTATGGGTATTTACTACTCTATGCAGCGGGTTCTAAAAGCTCGTATGTTTAGTGATGCC